>JBGSQO010000349.1:0-15112 GCA_041738055.1 Filomicrobium sp. | reverse complement strand
CCGCTGCGCCTCGGTCTCGGCATCGATGAGATCGGCGAGCCCCTCGACCTGGGCGAGGTCGAGCTTGCCGCCCGCGAACGCCCGCCGCGCGAACTCCCCCGGTTCCGCCAGACGGCACCCGGGAAACGCCCCAAGAGCCGCAAGTATCCCCGCCACCACCGCCCGCCCGCCATGAACGTGGAACTCGACGCAATCCTCACCCGTGAAGCTGCCCAGCCCCGGCATGGCGAGGACGAGCCCCTGGTCGATCGCCTGCCCGCCCACCGGATGCCGCAGGCTCCGCAGCCCCGCCCGTCGCGGCTCCGGCACGGTTCCAGCCATGGCTGCAGCCACATCGAGCGCTTGCGGCCCCGACACCCGGATGACGGCAACACCTGCCCGCCCCGGCGCACTGGCCAACGCGAAGATCGTCTCGGCGGAACGGCCGATCATCGCTCCAGGCTTCCTCACGCTCTAACCTCCGCGTCCGCAACAACACTCGCTTGATCGCCATCATGCGCTATGCGACCCTAGCCATATGACCGATACCCACAGCATCTTTGGGCCCATGCAGCCATGGGTAGCTGCCCAGATCGCTTCAGGCCGCTTTGCAAGCGAAGCTGAGGTTGTTCAGGCCGCGCTGCTCGCTTTGGCCGAGCGCGACGCCAAAGTATCGAACCTGCGCGCTCTCGTTCAGCAAGGTCTCGACGACAAAGCCGCCGGCCGCGTCCACGATTATGCCGACGCTGAGGCTATGGCAGTCGACATTTTGTAAATGCAGGTGCCGCCATCAGGCCTCGCCGTCCGAGACTGAAAGAGACCGCGCCGTCCGGCCGCCCACTTCCCCCTCTCCCCGTCCTTCACGGGGAGAGGGTCGGGGTGAGGGGCAGGATCAAACCGCAGCATCTGTGTCTGCCCCTCACCCTAGCCCTCTCCCCATTGCAAGTGCAGAGCAATGGGGAGAGGGGACGCGAGCACAATCCAGACAGCGCTTTACTGCCGGCTCTCGGCCGTGCGGATGCGAAGTGGGCATCCGAAACACAAATCGAGAGAGTGTCGGAAAGCGCAATCAAGAGAGACGCTATCCCAAACAATCTTGAATCTTTCCACAAGGTTTCACGTGAAACCGGAGTGCTTACAACTTGACTCCAGAGTCGGGGCGAATCCTTCCGAGTCCATTCGAGCGAACTACTGACGCATAGTTCTCGGTCGACTGCGCCTTCCGGCCGGCTCTCGGAACGAGTGTCGGAAGGCGCAAAGCAAGATGAATACCGTCCGGCCGATCGCTCAGTCGGATGATCCAGACGTTAGTCCGGCCGGTTATTGTCTTACGTGTTCATCGACGAGAAGAAGTCGCCGTTGGTCTTGGTCTGCTTCAGCTTGTCGATCAGGAACTCGATGGCGTCCATGGTGCCCATCGGGTTCAGGATGCGCCGCAGCACGTAGACCTTCTTCAGCTGATCGCGCGGGATGAGCAGGTCTTCCTTGCGCGTGCCGGAGCGGGCGACGTCGATAGCCGGGAACACGCGCTTGTCGGAGACCTTGCGGTCGAGGATGATTTCCGAGTTGCCGGTGCCCTTGAACTCTTCGAAGATCACCTCGTCCATGCGTGAGCCGGTATCGATCAGCGCGGTTGCGATGATGGTCAGCGAGCCGCCTTCCTCGATATTGCGCGCCGCACCGAAGAACCGCTTCGGCCGCTGCAGGGCGTTGGAGTCGACACCACCCGTCAGCACCTTGCCGGAGGATGGCACGACGGTGTTGTAGGCCCGGCCGAGGCGCGTGATGGAGTCGAGCAGGATGACCACGTCCCGCTTGTGCTCGACGAGCCGCTTGGCCTTCTCGATCACCATTTCGGAGACCTGCACGTGCCGGGTCGGCGGCTCGTCGAAGGTCGAGGCGATCACCTCGCCCTTGACCGAGCGCTGCATGTCCGTGACTTCCTCTGGCCGCTCGTCGATCAGCAGCACGATGAGGTAGCACTCGGGGTGGTTGGCGGCGATCGCGTGGGCGATGTTCTGCAGCAGCACCGTCTTGCCGGTCCGCGGCGGGGCGACGATCAGACCGCGCTGGCCCTTGCCGAGCGGCGCGACGATGTCGATCACGCGCGCCGAGAAGTCCTTGATGGTCGGATCCTCGATCTCCATCTTCAGCCACTTCGTTGGATACAGCGGCGTCAGATTGTCGAAGTGGATCTTGTGCTTGGCGGCTTCCGGCTCTTCGAAATTGATGCGGTTGACCTGCAGCAGCGCGAAATACCGCTCGCCCTCTTTGGGGCTGCGGATGCGCCCGTCGACCGTATCGCCGGTGCGCAGCGCAAAGCGGCGGATCTGCGAGGGCGAGACGTAGATGTCGTCCGGGCCCGGCAGATAATTGGCCTCCGGCGAGCGCAGGAAGCCGAAGCCGTCCTGCAACACTTCGACGACGCCGGTGCCGATGATGTCGATCTCTTTGGCAGCAAGCTGCTTCAGCGTCGCAAACATCAGCTCCTGCTTGCGCAGAGTGCTGGCGTTCTCGACGCCGACCTCTTCCGCGAAGCTGAGCAGCTCCGTCGGCGACTTGGCTTTCAAGTCCTCGAGTTTAACCTGTTGTTCGTCCATAGGGAGGAGGGCTCCGGGAAGGGCATGCGGCACGGGGGGCGGGAAGATGAGAAGGGGTGCCGAGCCGAGAGTACGTGTAGGGAGGGAGCGCGAACGTCACAGGGTGCGTGCGCGAATGCCATCCGCTGAGGCGGACCGCGTCTGCCTTGGCGGGGAAGCCAAGATGCAGATGAGACTTGGAGTATGGGAGGCTTATACCAGAAAGCGATGCGTCGGGGAAGCGATTTGCACGGCCGAGCTTTGCAGCCGATCCCGCCTCAGAACGGCCTCCTCGTCAAAACGGCTTGACGACAACCAGGATGACGATCGCGAACATCAAGAGCGTCGGCACTTCGTTCATGATGCGCCAGTACCGCGCGGTCTTTTCGTTGCGATCCTCGGCAAAGCGCCGCACCGCCGCCGACAGCATCCCATGGACGCCCGAGAGCGCGATCACAGCCGCCAGTTTGGCGTGAAACCAGCCGGCCGCAAACCAGCCACCCTGCCAGGCGAGCCACAACCCCAGCACCCAGGCGACGATCATCGCCGGGTTCATGATGATGGTCGTGAGCCGGTATTCCATGAGCTTGAACAGCTCCGACTGCTCCGACCCCTTGGGCACGTCGGCATGATAGACGAACAGCCGCGGCAGGTAGAGCATCGCCGCCATCCAGGCGATGATGGCGATGACGTGCACCGCCTTCACCCAGTCGTAGGCCGCTGCCCCGAACACCAGGATGACGGCCGCCGTCGCCGCAACCGTCACGCCGAGCGCTGTAAAGGCCCGCGCCGCCGGCGTGCCCAATCTCTGGTCCTTCGCGACGGCCATCAGGCCTGCCCCCGGATGCGGTTGACGAGCCGGCTGACGTGCTCCGGCGGCGTCTGCGGCACGATCCCATGGCCCAGGTTGAACACGAACCGCCGCCCCTTCATGGCCGCCAGGATTTCATCCACCCGTCGGTCCAGTGCCTCGCCCCCGGACACCAGCAGCAACGGATCGAGATTGCCCTGCACGACGACGCCCAGCTCGGCGAGCTCCCGCATCGCGCACAGCGGCATGGAGCTGTCGCAGCTCACTCCGTCGACCCCCGTAGCCGTCACGAATTCCCCCGTTGCAGCCCCCGCGCCCCTCGGAAACCCGATCACCGGGACCTCGGGATGGCGCGCCTTCAGCTGCTCGACCATTAACCGAGTCGGATCGATCACCCAACGGGCGAACTCGTTGTCCGGGAGACTTCCCGCCCAGCTATCGAAAATCTGCAGGACTTCGGCGCCTGCCTCGATCTGGCCGGACAGATACTCGACCGACGTCGCCACCAGCATGTCGATCAGCCGCTGGAACAGGCCCGGATCGCGATAGGCCATCAGCCGGGCCGCCGCCTGATCCGACGAGCCATGCCCGCCGATCATGTACGTCGCGACAGTCCACGGCGCCCCGCAGAACCCGATCAGCGTCGTCTCGTCGGGCAGCCCCGCCCGGATCGTCCGCACCGCCTCGTGCACGATGGCGAGTCGCCCGGGCGCCGCAGCCGGATCGAGCCTGTCGAGACCGCTAGCATCCTCGATCGGATCGAGCTGCGGCCCTTCCCCTTCGAGAAACCGCACGCGCTGGCCCAGCGCATCGGGAACCACCAGAATATCCGAAAACAAAATCGCCGCGTCCAACCCGTACCGCCGGATCGGCTGGAATGTCACCTCGGCAGCCAGCCTTGGGTTGTAGCACAAATCGAGAAAACTGCCGGCCTCGGCCCGCGTTGCCCGGTACTCCGGCAGATAGCGCCCGGCCTGCCGCATCAGCCAGATCGGCGGCGGCTCCAACGCCTCGCCGAGGAACGGCTTCAGGAACCGCCGTCGTGTCGCTCGCTCGGCTAGGCTCATGCCTTCTTCACTCCCTCTTTAAATCCTCAAAGCTCTTGAGTGCTTTTTTTTTGACTCTTAGGGGAGCTTATTTCGGGGATTGCCCCCCCTCCCACAGCTTATCCCCAGCTGCTTCACTGCCCCGAATTTCCCCATCGAGGTCTAGTGGCCTCTCGACGCGAACGCCACTAGACGGCAGAACCATGAACGCCGTCAATCTCTTGCTTGGCATCCCGCATCAGCAACTCGAGACCCGACCCTGTTGATAGGCCTTGGACGATCATGTGTCCCCGTGGCATGACGGAGGAACCGGGGCCGTTCCGGGATACCACGCCCGGTTCGGCCCCAATGTGCACAACTTCGCGCATAACTTGCCACTTGTCCTGACATGCCCCCACAACTCGTCTGAACCTCGTTCAAACCTCACCAGTTATCCACACCATGGCCACCGCCCTGCCGAGCTACTTTCACCTGCATCTCGTGTCGGACGCGACCGGCGAGACGCTGACCACCATCGCCAAGGCGGCGAGCGTTCAGTATTCGCAATTCCGCCCGATCGAGCACGTCCATCCCCTGGTGCGCACCCGGCGTCAGGTCGACCGCGTGTTGCAGGAGGTCGAGCAGGCGCCCGGCGTCGTGCTCTATACTGTGGTGAACGAGGACCTCGCCCAGGTCATCGAGGCGCGCTGCGCCGAGCTGAACCTGCCGTGTCTGGCTGTCCTGCAACCCATTATGCAGGTGTTCGAGAGCTATCTCGGCGCTCCCAAGACACCGACGGTCGCCGGCCAGCACGTGCTGGATGCCGATTACTTCCGCCGCATCGACGCCTTGAACTTCACGATGGCTCACGACGACGGCCAGCTACCCGACGACCTCAACCGCGCCGATATCGTCATTCTGGGCATTTCGCGCACCTCCAAGACACCGACCAGCATTTACCTGGCGCAGCGCGGCTACAAGACAGCCAACGTGCCAATCGTGCCGGAGATCCCGCTGCCGCCGGCGCTAACCGAACCGCACTCCGCCTTCATCGTCTGCCTCATCGCCCAGGCCGACCGCATCGCCGAAGTCCGCCGCAACCGGGCCATGGTGCTGGGTGACCGCGACCTGAAGGAGTATGTCGACCGCGACCGCATCCTGGCCGAGATCGCCTTCACGCGCCGCACCTGCGCAAAGAACGGCTGGCCGGTGATCGACGTCACCCGCCGCTCGATCGAGGAGACGGCCGCCACCATCATCAAGCTGCTGCACGACCGGCGCGAAGGCCGCACCCTGCAGCCGCAGGACGCCGGAGACCCCGCCCCATGAGTGCTGCAGCCTTTGCAACGCCTCCCGGCAACCGCCCGCTGGTCGTCGCCTCTGCCAGCCGCACCCGCCACGAGATGCTGAAGGCGGCCGGCCTCGCCTTCACGGTCGATCCGGCCGACCTCGACGAGGCCGCACTCCGCCGGGATCTGCAGGCTCGTACACCTGCGATAACACCGCTTGCCGTGGCCGAAGCGCTGGCCCGCGCCAAAGGCGAGGCTGTAAGCCGCCGCCAACCCGGCAGCCTGGTTATCTCCGCTGATCAGGTCCTGGCGCTGGGCTCGGAGATCTTCGCCAAGCCGACCAGCGAAGACGACGCCCGCGAATCCCTCATGCGCCTGCGTGGCGAGACGCACGAGTTGCTGAGCGCGGTCGCTATCGCCGAGAACGGCCACGTCGTCTGGGCGGTAAGCGATGCGGCCCGCCTCACCATGCGCCGCTTCTCCGCCGGGTTCGTGTCCGAGTACCTGCTGCGCGCCGGCTCCGACGTCTGCCAGTCGGTCGGCGCCTACCAGCTCGAAGGCCTCGGCATTCAGCTGTTCGAGAAGGTCGAGGGCGATTATTTCACGATCCTCGGCCTGCCGCTGCTGCCACTGCTGGCCGAACTGCGTGAGCGCGGAGCGCTGTCGGTATGACGCGCGCGCAAGTGAAGTGCGGGGGGCCTTGCCCCCTCGACCCCCACCAAGGGCTTAGCCCTTGGAACCGAAACCCAATTTCGGGTCGCCCACATAGGCTCATTATCCCAGGCAAACAGGCTTCGCCAGCGCGGGGTCCGGGGGCGCGAAGCCCCCGCCTTCACTTTACTGGTGCCGCATGAAGCGCGCCTGCGTCATCGGCTGGCCGATCGAGCACTCCCGCTCCCCATTGATCCATGGTCACTGGCTGAAAACCTACGGCATCGACGGCAGCTACGGAAAAGTCGCGGTCCGCCCCGAAGACGCCGCGACCTTCCTTCGCTCGCTTGCCGCCAACGGCACTGTCGGCTGCAACGTCACCGTTCCGTTGAAGGAAATCGCGTTCGCGACCGCCGACCGCCGCGAGGCCTCCGCCGAGGCCGTCGGCGCCGCCAACACCGTGTGGCTGGAGGATGGCCGGCTCGTCGTCGCCAACACGGATACCTACGGGTTCATGACCCATTTCGCCCGCTCTGTCCCCGGTCTCGATGTGGCCGGCGCCCGCATCGCGATTCTCGGGGCCGGCGGGGCCGCGCGCGCGATTGCGTACGGAATGCAGGAAGCCGGTGCGAGCGACATCGCCATTCTGAACCGCACCCGCGAGCGCGCCGAGGCCCTGGCATCAGCCTTCGGCCACCCGGTCCGCGCGGTGGACTGGTCTGAGCGCACGACAGCGGCCACCTGGGCCGACGTCATCATCAACACAACCACCATCGGTATGAAGGGCGAGGGCGAT
Source organism: Filomicrobium sp. (assembly GCA_041738055.1). Lineage (GTDB taxonomy): Bacteria > Pseudomonadota > Alphaproteobacteria > Rhizobiales > Hyphomicrobiaceae > Filomicrobium. The sequence continues at coordinate 7,982 of JBGSQO010000349.1, read as the reverse complement.
CTCGGCATCGACTTCATGACTGCCGAGCCGACATGCATCGTGGCAGATATCGTCTATGTTCCGTTGCAGACCGGCCTCCTGCGTGCTGCCACTGAAGCAGGCCTCGCGACCGTCGACGGCTTGGGCATGCTGCTGCATCAGGCCGTCCCCGGATTCGAGCGCTGGTTCGGCGTGCGCCCCGAGGTCACGGCCGAGCTGCGGCAACTGATCGTCAACGATATCGAGGGTGTGTAATGCTGATCGTCGGTCTCACGGGCACTATCGGCATGGGCAAGTCGACGGTCGCCGCCCGCCTGCGCGACAAGGGCCTCGCCGTCTTCGATGCGGACGCCTTCGTTCACGAGGTTTACAAGGGCAAGGCAGTCCCCCTGATCGAGGCGGCCTTTCCTGGCGCGACGGGACCGGACGGCGTCGACCGCGAAAAGCTGACGGCTGCGCTGGCCGCCGATCCGCGCGCGTTCATGCGGTTGGAGGATATCGTCCACCCCCTCGTCCGCGCCGCCGAACGCGAGTTCCTCCACGCCGCCCACGCGGCCGGCCACAAGATTGCGGTCCTGGACGTGCCATTGCTCCTGGAAACTGGCACAGACGCTTTTGTCGACGTCATCGTCGTCGTCAGCACGGACCCCGAAACCCAGCGCTCCCGTGTCATGGAGCGGCCGGGCATGACAGAGGGCAAACTCGCCCAGCTGCTTGCCCGTCAGCTCCCCGACGCCGGCAAGCGCGCCCGCGCCGATTTCATTGTGGATACCTCGGGAACGTTCGACGACACCTACGCCGAGGTCGATAAGCTGATGGCTTGGCTCGCCGGCCATTCGGGGCAGGCTTATCAACGCGACTGGGCCTGAAGCCTAATCTGTCGCTGATCAGCGCGCCCCACCCGGTCCCCCGCACCTACGCGCCGTCCGGCCGGCTCTCGGAACGAAAGTCGAAAGGCGCAATCAAAGAGCCCCGCGCCTTCCGGCCGGCTCTCGGAACGAGAGTCGAAAGGCGCATTCAAAGAGCCTTGCGCCTTCCGGCCGGCTCTCGGAACGAGAGTCGGAAGGCGCAATCTAAAAAGTCTTCGGAAGGCGCGAAAAAGGACAACGCATCATGCAGCGTGAAATCGTGCTCGACACCGAGACGACGGGCATCGACCCGAGGAACGGCGACCGGCTGATCGAGATCGGCTGCATAGAGCTGGTCAACCGCATCCCCACGGGCGCCGAGTACCACTGCTTCGTCAACCCCGAGCGAGATGTTCCAGCCGGCGCCCAGGCCGTGCACGGGATTTCGACCGCCTTCCTGCTCGACAAGCCTCTGTTCAAAGCCGTGGCGCCGGCCTTCCTCGAGTTCATCGGCGAGGACCTGCTCGTCATCCACAACGCGGATTTCGACGTCGGCTTCCTCAACATGGAGCTGCAGCGGGTGGGCCTGCCGCTGATCCGGCGCGAGCGCGTGCTGGATACGCTGGCGCTGGCCCGCCGCAAACATCCCGGCGGCCCCAACAGCCTCGACGCGCTGTGCAAGCGCTACGGCATCGACAACTCGAAGCGGACCAAGCACGGCGCCCTCGTCGACTCGCTGCTGCTGGCCGAGGTCTACGTCGAGCTGCTGGGCGAGCGGCAAGCGACCCTGGAACTGGCCCGCTCGAACCGCGGAGGATCGGAGTCCGCGACGAGGCGTGGACCTGTCACGGCCGAGCAGCGACCGACACCCTTGCCGCCACGGATGACGGCAGAAGACGAAGCCGCCCACTTGGCCTTCGTGCGCACGCTGGGCGATGGCGCCGTGTGGTGGAAGTATATCGACAAGGGCGGCAGCTGATCGAGCCGCACAGTTGAGAGCGGCTGAAGTGAAGACGAATGGGCTTTGCCCTCTCGACCCCCACCAAGGCCTTAGGCCTTGGAGCCGTCACTCGGAGTTCATGGCACGCCCGTCGCCCAGACGCAGGCAAACGGGGTGATCCCCCGCGCGGGGTCCGGGGGCGCGCAGCCCCCGCATTTAGCTTCACGCCGTTCCGGCAGCCGCTTCCTGCTTGCGGCGCATATAGAGACCGGCGAAGTCGATCGGGTCGAGCAGCAGCGGCGGGAAACCACCCTCGCGCGAGATGTCGGCAACGAGGCGGCGCAGGAACGGGAACAGCAGGGTAGGGCAGTTGATCAGCAGGAACGGCTCGAGCGCCTCCTCGGGCAGGTTCTGCAGGCGGAACATGCCGGCATAGACGAGTTCCAGCTCATAGATCGTGCCGGCCTGGCTCGTCGCCTTGGCGCTGAAGTCGATGGCGCTCTCGAACATCTCCGGCCCGACGCGGCGGCCATTGACGTTGACCTCGAGCCGCATGTTGGGGTTCTCGCCGGGACCCGCCAGCATCTTCTCGATGTTGGGGTTTTCGAACGACAGATCCTTGATGTACTGGGCGACGATCTGCGCCTGAACCGGCGTCTGCTGAGCTGTCGTGCCGTTGGTGGTCTCGGTCATGGGCTTGGTCCGTCCGCTATTGGGCAGGCAAGGCCCTGCCGAAGGTGGGAGAATCTTCGCAGACGGCTAACATAGCGTTCGCTGCGCCGCAATCCGCGCCCGCACGAATGCACGGGACCGGTGAACGGGGTCGCGGATGGGCAAACGACGTGCGGCCACCGCGTTGATTCTATCGCGGCGGCGGCTTCTTCCGGGACGTCTTCTCGTCGAGTCGCTCGAACTCGCCCTCGATGACCGGCCCATCATCGTCTCCGTCGGGCGGTCGGCTCTCAGGCCCGCTGCGAAACGGCCCCCCGCCGGCCTCCCCCGATGTGAAGACCGACACGTGGACCGCCCCCGACTCGACGAGCCGCTTCAGCACCCACTTGGCGAACGGCCGGCGGATCGGCGGAATGAGCAGCAGGAAGCCGATCGTGTCGGTGATGAGGCCCGGCGCCAGCAGGAAAGCGCCGGCGATGAGCAGGAGGACCCCCTCCGCCACCGAATCGAGCGGCATCCGTCCCGTCTGCAGCGACTGGCTGGCGCGTTGCAACACGGCAAACCCCTGCTGGCGCAGCAGCGTGGTGCCGAGTATGGCGGTCAGCACGACGATGGCGACGGTCGCGAGGATACCGATGTGCCGCCCGACCTCGATCAGCAGCGCGATCTCCGCCAGCGGAACCAGAATGAACGCCAGAAGCAGGACGAAACGCATTGGCCGGACTTGATCCTCGTGTGACTGACCGCCGTAGTGGAACCGCGTGACGTGCCGCAGAGCAGTGATCGCCGACGACCGTGCGGTTCCAACAGAGTTGGCTTCGCCCAACTTGTGCCCTAAGTTAGGAGTGATACCAACTCACTTGTGCCATCGTTTGCGGGAGCGAGCTGACCAGCCTGGGCCAACCGACTGGATTGTGGCCCGGCTCCTCCCAATATAACGTTTCCGACCTCGACACTCGATCCTCCTGGCGGCCCTTCCGGCCCCGGTCAGAGCACCCTGAAAGCGACGCGGCATGGACGGCAAGATCGACCTCATCACTCTCATCTCGCTGATCGTCGCGGTCGTCGCGATCTGGAAACTGCGCAGCGTGCTCGGCCGACGCACCGGCGACGAGGAGAGCCGGCTGGAGCGCTATCGGGCGGAAGCCCGCGCCCAGGAGGCCGCCGCCGGTGCCGACAAGGTCGTAACCTTGCCCCGCCGTGGCCAGGAAGAGCCGTTGGGTCCGCGCGATACCGAGACGACGACCGCACAGGCGGAAGCGAAGATCAAGACGGCCGCCCGCGCCGACAAGTCGATCGAGGAGGGCTTGCTGGCCCTGCTCGCCCGCGACCCGACGTTCGATCCCGAGTCGTTCCTGCAAGGCGCCCGCTCGGCCTACGAGATGATCGTGACGGCCTTCGCGGAAGGCAACCGCAAGATGTTGAAGGACCTGTTGAGCCCCGACGTCTACGAGGGCTTCGTCACAGCCATCGCCGAGCGTGAGCAGCGTGGCCTACAGATCGACCAGAGCTTTGTCGGCATCGACAAGGCGGACATTTACGAGGCGGAACTGAAGGGCGGCATCGCCAGTATTACCGTCCGCTTCGTCAGCCAGCTCATCTCGGCGACCCGCGACCGCGCCGGTGCCGTCATCGACGGCGACCCCCAGCGCATCAAGGAGGTCACCGACATATGGACCTTCAACCGCGACGTCAGCACCCAGCGCGCCCTGATGAACCCGAACTGGAAACTGGTCGGCACCCAGGCGCCGAACTGAGGACGCGCCATGTGCCGGCCGGATACGACAGCAATGGCCCTCGCCCGTGCGGGGGCCATTTCACGTGAATCGACGAGTGGGCAGGTCCGCGCATGACCGCGTATCCCCTGACCCTGGAGCCTATCGACTTCGCCACGATCGAGGGCTGGGCCGACGACGACCACCTCGCAGCCTTCGAGGCCTACGCCCGCTCCCCCCGCCCCGCCGTTCCGGCCGGTAACGCGGCAATCGTCACGCGCGCCGCCGCCCGCGCCTTCTTCGAGCAGCAGTTCCAGCCCCACCGAGTCGTCTGCACGTCCGAGCCCGGCCTGCTGACGGGATACTACGAGCCCGAGATAGCCGCGAGCCGGACCCCCTCGGATGCCTACACGATCCCGATCTACGCCCGCCCGCCCGACCTTGTAAACATCGTTTCCGAAGCCGAGCGCGGCGCAAAGGCCGATGCGGGCCTGACCCACATGCGCCAGACCCCAGACGGGCGGCGCGAGCCCTATGCAACGCGAGCCGAGATCGAGGCGGGCGCGCTGGTCGGTCGCGGACTAGAGTTGTTCTACGCCGCTGATTTCGTTGAAGTCTTCTTCATGCAGGTGCAGGGCTCCGGCCTGGTGCGCCTGCCCGACGGCCGCGGCCTCAGGATCACCTACGACGGCAAGAACGGCCACCCCTATACCTCGATCGGCCGCTATCTGATCGAGCAAGGCGCCTTCACCCGCGAGGCGATGACCCTGCAGGCGCTGACCGATTGGCTGAAGGCCGACCCCGAGCGCGCGCGCCCGGTCCTGCAGCAGAACGCGTCCTACGTCTTCTTCCGTGTGCTCGGCGACGAGACGGCCGTTCGTGCCGAAGGCGTCGAAGGCGTCCCGCTCACCCCCGGCCGCAGCCTCGCCGTCGATACGGCAGTCCACGCTCTCGGAACGCCGGTCTGGGTCGAGTCCGAAACGCTCCGCCATGCCGACGACACCGGCCAAGGCTTCGCCCGCCTGATGATCGCCCAGGACGTGGGCTCTGCCATCCGCGGTCCCGAGCGCGGCGACATCTACTTCGGGTCCGGGGCGGCGGCGGGCGAGCGCGCAGGGTTGACCAAGCACCCGGCCCGCTTCACGGTTCTGCGTCCCAAGACCGCAGCGGAGGCGTCGTCGTGACCAAGCCAGGAGGCGACAGCGGTTCGGGCTCCGGCCGCCGCAAGTCGCGGGCACAACTCAGCGAGGAAGACGTCGCGCTCTGGCAACACACGGCCAGCTCGCTGGAACCTTTGCGTGGGGCCAAGCCGCGCGTCGCCCACGGTGCGGAGAACGAGCCGCTGCTGAGCCCGCCGCGCCCGCAACTGAAGCACGACCTGCGTGTCGGCAAAGAGCAGGGCAACCGAGTGTCGGCTCGGATGCCCAAGTCATCTGAAACGATGCCCGCAGTGGCTAACCAGCCGCCACGCGCGACCCCGCCGCTGTCGGATTTCGACACCCGCGCCGCCCGCCGCCTGCGCTCCGGCCGCATCGAGATCGAGGGTCGCCTCGATCTGCATGGCTTCCGCCAGAGCGACGCGCACTCCGCCTTGAGTAGTTTTCTGAGGAGCGCCCACGCCGAAGGTAAGCGCTGGGTCTTGGTGATCACTGGCAAGGGCGGCCCGGTGCGTGCCGGAATGCTGCGCCGGGACCCGGAAATGCCTGACTGGATGGTCCCAGAGCGCGGAATCCTGCGCCGCAACGTGCCGCGCTGGCTCAGCGAGCCGGAGATGCGCGCGATCGTCGTCAGCTATACCGCCGCAGCGATCCACCACGGCGGCGACGGCGCCATGTACATCCAGCTGCGCGCCCGCCGAACCTGACCCGCGCCTTCCTCCCACGCGCCTTCCGGCCGGCTCTCCGGAGGAGAGTCGGAAGGCGCAAACAAAAAGTCGTCGGAAGGCGCAACCAATGACGGCGTCACGGGCACTGCTGGGCGAGACCCGAAAGCGCGCCTGAGATGCCCATCAGCGAGTAGCTGTCTGAGGTGGTGGTGCCGCGCTCGCTCGTCGCCTCGATCTTCATGACCGAGCCGCCCTTCATGGCCTCGATCAGCTTCAATTCCTGCGTGGCGTCAGCAACGAACGCCTTGTCGTCCTTGGCGAACAGCTCGAACGCCGTGTTTCCGACGCTGAGCTTGACCACGCTGCCCTTCTTCACGGCATAGCCCAGCCGGACGCTGATCTCGTTCTTGACCCCGTCCTTGGGCCACGCCGAGATGTAGAAGAACACCGAGTCGCGATTGGCGCTGGCCGGCTCGCTCTCCTTCGGCTGGGACGCGGCAAAGCAGATCTTCTTCTGCGCTTCGTCGTGCGCAAAGACGCTCCAGTCGCGGTAGGTCTTGACGAGGTTTGCGGCCCCGGCGGCCGTGGCGAGCAGGGTGGTGGCGATCACCACGAGTGCCGATCTGCTGAGCAGTCCCGAGCGAGAGGAAAGCATTGGTCTAGCCATCGTCCTTCGAATTTCGTTAGCGCCACGCGAGCATATAGAAACATCTGCCGCCCGATGTCACCCTTCGGGATATTTCCTTGCACGTCTGTGCAATTTTGCCACGCCCCGCAGGGTCTTCTCTCACCGTTCGTCAGTCTTGTCGGTCGTCGGCCCGCCCTCGCGAACAGGACGGTCGGCGAACCGGGCGAGCGTGCGCACGCGGTCGTACATGACGATCGCCCCGGCCATCGCCACATTGATACAGAACCGCGTCGGGATCTTGACGACGAAGTCACATCGCGCGATCAGCGGGTCCGACAGCGATCCCTTCTCCGGCCCTAGCACATAGGCGGCTTGCAGAGGGTGGCGGAAGCTCGGCAGGTCGATGGCATCGGCCGTCAATTCCACGCCGACCAGCCGGCAGCCCTGCGGCAGCACCAGGTCGTCGAGCGAGCGCCAGTTGTAGTGCGGCAGGTGACCGCGACTTTTTGAGGTATCGGCAAAGGCTTCCATCGCGCCATAGGTCGCCCCGATGGTGAACGAGAAGCTGGCCCCGAAACCATGCGCCGATCGCATCAGGTTGCCGAGGTTCAAGGATTTCGACATGCGCTCGGCGCCGATGGCGAAATATCCACGCGGCAGCGGCGGCCAGTTGGCGCTGACGGGCTCGGTCATGGCAGGCGCTAGGCTCCGAAGTGGTTGGACGGGTGAGACCGAACTGCGGACGTTTTGACCGACCGCTCGGCAGACCGCGCCTTCCGGCCTCCCGGCCCCCGAGCCGGGATCGGAGGAACGGGAGTCGGAAGGCGCAAACATAGAGCAAAACCGTCCGGCCGATCAGGGTGCAGTTGGGTCAACGGATTGTCCGGACGGTATTAGAGAGGACGGGTGATACATGAAAGCGGTTCTGTGCAGGAGTCTCTACGGACCGGCCAGCCTCACCGTCGAGGACATCGCAGCCCCCAGTGCCGCGCCCGGTGAGGTCGTCATCGCCGTCCGTGCTGCGGCCCTCAACTTTTTCGACACCCTGGTGACTCGCGGCACCTACCAGTTCAAGCCTGAACTGCCGTTCTCGCCGTCAGGCGAGGTGGCCGGCGTCATCACCGCCGTCGGTGAGGGCGTCTCAGACCTCGTCCCCGGCGACCGCGTGGCAGCCTACCTCGGATGGGGCGGCGCTCGCGAGGCGGTCAGCGTCGAAGCCACCCGCGTCGTCAAGGTGCCCGATGCAGTCTCCGATGCCCTGGCGGCCGGCATCTCGATCACCTATGGCACCGCCCTTCATGGCCTGCGCGACCGGGCGGACCTGAAATCCGGCGAGACGGTCGCCGTGCTCGGCGCGTCCGGGGGCGCAGATCGG
>JBGSQO010000329.1:0-4438 GCA_041738055.1 Filomicrobium sp. | reverse complement strand
GTGCGCCGGTTCCGGCACCGCTTCCAGCGCCCCATCGGACGCCATCTCTGCGGCTTCGGTCGCCTCGGCGGTTGAACTATCCACGCTGCTGCTGGCGTCGGTTGGCGCGACAGCCTCTGCCACGGCCTCTGCCGCGACCTCGAAGGCCGGGGCGGGTGCCACCTTGGGGGCGGCCGGTACCGTCTTGCGATCGAGCCGGAATCCTAGCGACTTCAGCACATTGCCGAGTTCGTCCGGCGAGCAGCCGAGGATCGACATCATCTCCGGCGTCACCGTGAAACCGCCATCGCCAGTCGAGCCCTTGGGTGGCTGGTCGCCCGAGCCCTCCTTGGCCCGCCACGCCAACAGCGGACGGATCAGATCGGCGAGCCGCTCCAGGATATCGACGCGGACGGCGCGGGGGCCGCACAGGTGATAGCCGTAGGCCCGGTAGAACGCCTCCGGGATCGCCGGATCGGCAACGACCGACGTGAGACCTGGGCGCGGCGGGTCGGGCAGCTTGTCGCCGGAAAGTCCGGCCGCCGCAGCGTGCTGCAGGGCCCACAGCGTCGCCGACAGCTCGGCCGGCGCTGGTTTCAGCAGCAGCGGCTGGAAGATGTTGAACGCGCCAAACCGCACGCCGTACTTCCGCAGCTGCGCCCGCGACGGCTGGTCGAGCGCCTTCATCTCCTCGGCGACCGCCTGGCGCGGCAGGATGCCGAAGCTCTCCTTCAGCCGGAACGCGATGCCGCGAGCCAGACCGACCACGTCTTCGGCCTCTGTCAGCTCGACGAGCGGCTTCAGTTTCTCGCCGATATGCTCCTTGAGCCAGGAGTCGAGACGGGCCTGAACCTTTTCCTTGTCGGGACCCGAGATGTGCTCGTCGGACTCGAGGCTGACCGTTGGCTTCAGCGGGTCCTCGCTGCTCTCGATGCGGCCGATCTCCTCGTTGCGCCACAGAATAACGCCATCGCGCCGCAGCTTGAAGGCGTCCGCCTTGGCGCTCGCCACCCTGCGTGCCCGCATGCCGAGTTCGCGGCTGACGACCTGGGCTGCCGCGCTGCGGGCGGCCTTGCCTTCCATGCTGTCGGAGTGGCTCTCGGGGAAAAAGCGGAAGCCGACGAGCCGGCCGACGTAGTGGTTCTCGACGCTGACTGCGCCGTCCTCCTTGATGTCGGCCGTCAGTTCGTCCTTGTCGCGCATGCCACGCATCAGGGCACTCGTCTTCTGGTCGATGAAGCGCTGCGTGAGGCAGGCGTGCAGGGCGTCCGACAGCTGGTCCTCGATCTCGCGCGTGCGGCCCTGCCAGTGCGCCGGGTCCTTAAGCCAGTCAGCCCGGTTCGAGACGAACGTCCAGGTGCGGATGTGAGCGATGCGGTTGGCCAATGTATCGATGTCGCCATCCGTGCGATCGGCGAAGTTGATCTGGCGGGCGAACCAGTCGTCGGGGATGCGCTCCTCCCCCGTCATCAGGAACTTGTAGATGTTTCCGACCATTTCGGCGTGGCTGGAGGAGGAAATCTTGCGGTAGTCCGGAATCTGGCAGACATCCCACAGCTTCATCACGGCCGCGCGCGAGCGGGCCATCTGAACAACCTCGGCGTCACCCGACAAAGTCTCCAAGGCCTCGACGTCGTCGGCCATCCGCGCCCGGGCGAGCCGCGGCGTCTCGGGGACCGCGCGCAGGCTGTCGCGCAGGCTGTCAAGGGAGGCAAAGTCGACATCGCGGTTGCGCCACTGCAGCATGCGAACCGAATCGAACGTGTGCGATTCCAACCGCTCGACGACGTCGTTTTCGAGCGGGTCGGCCGCCCCCGTTACACCGAACGTGCCGTCGTTCATGTGACGGCCCGCGCGGCCGGCGATCTGGGCCAGTTCCGATGGGGTCAGGTTGCGGTGCACCTGGCCGTCGAATTTGCGCAGAGCCGAGAACGCCACGTGATCGACGTCGAGGTTCAGACCCATGCCGATGGCGTCGGTCGCCACGATGAAATCGACATCGCCCGACTGATACAGCGCCACCTGCGCGTTGCGCGTCCGTGGCGAAAGGGCGCCCAGCACGACAGCCGCGCCACCACGCTGACGGCGGATCAGCTCGGCGATCGAGTAGACCTCGGCCGCCGAGAAGGCCACGACGGCCGAGCGCTGCGGCAATCGCGTGATTTTCTTCTGCCCGGCGTAGGTGAGCTTGGACAGCCTCGGCCGCGAGATGAAGTTGGCGCCCGGAATCAGCTCCTGGATGGGGTCGCGCATCGTCTGGGCGCCCAGCAACAGCGTCTCCTGGCGTCCGCGTGCATGAAGCAGACGGTCGGTGAAGACATGCCCGCGCTCGGGATCGGCGCACAGCTGGATCTCGTCGATCGCCAGGAAATCGACGTCAATCTCGCGCGGCATCGCCTCCACGGTCGACACCCAGTAGCGCGCCCGCTCCGGCTTGATCTTCTCCTCGCCGGTGATCAGCGCAACGTTGTCGGGCCCTACGCGGGCAACGATCTTGTCGTAGACCTCGCGCGCTAAGAGCCGCAGGGGCAGGCCGATCATGCCGCTGGCGTGGCCGAGCATGCGCTCGATGGCAAGGTGGGTCTTGCCCGTATTGGTCGGCCCGAGCACCGCCGTCACGTGGCGGATGCGGCCCTCATACTCGCTCGTCATGGCAAGACCCTCGGATGGCGGCTGGGAAGGGTGGGAAAGGGACCGCCCGTGGCAGTCTCCCGGCTCGCCGTCTTGGCTTTGCATTGAGACACGCCCTGAATCAAGCACTTCGTGTGGCGCTGTCGTTGGCGCGTCCGCTCACGGTCGACGGATTGGCACCCACAGGACCGCGCGCAAGGGCCGAAGATGCGAGGCTGGGCGGCGATCTCGGACCTCCGAACCGGGGCGGCAGAAGGGGGGGCGGAGGCCCGTTATAACGACCGGACCCACTGTCGACCGAGCTGCGACCCGATCGGCCGGACGGCACTGGTCCATTTTGTGCCTTCCGACACTCGTTCCGACGATCCCGACCCGAGGTCTTGGAGGCCGGAAGGCGCGGGGCACTTTCTTTGCGCCTTCCGACACTCGTTTCGAGCGCTGGCCGGAAGGCGCGGGGCTCTTTCTTTGCGCCTTCCGACGCTCGTTCCGAGAGCCGGCCGGAAGGCGCAGCCTGCCGAGAGGTGGGTCTCAACTTCTGCGGGCTGGTATTACTGATTGCTGGAGTGGTGCGCATGGTCGATCCGAAAAAGGCCCGCCGGTTCATCGTGAAGCTGACTGGAGGCACAAGTGCCGCGATGGCTGGTGCTCCGCTCCAGGTCAAGGGCGTCGAGCTCACCCTCGCGCCGCTCCACGAAGCGTCTCCAGAGCGCGGACGCGGGCCGCGGGGACTGGCTGCCGACGAAGGCTCCCGCCGCGGGACCTGGCAGATGCTCGAGACCCGCAATGGGGATGCGATAAAGGGCGTCGAGGCGTGGAAGGGCATGGACGACTGGGACCTCGCCCACGAGGTCCTCGACGAACTCGCGATGCAGGGCCTCAAGCCGACGGAGATCGAGCCCGACCTCGCGCAGCAGATGCCATTTGCGCGAAAGCCGCTGGGGCTTCGCGATCAACCCTTTGCCGGCGCATCAGAGGAGACTTGCGAGCCGGGAAATCGGCTCGAGGCGGCACCGCCCTCACATCGGGAAAAGCTCGCATGGCACCTCGATGAGGCCTTCAGCGGCCTCGGGAGGGCTCGGCGCGCGCAGGGACCCAATCCATCGCCGGTGGTCATTGCGCACCTGGATACCGGCTATGATCCCGATCATCTGCTGTGCCCTCGAAATATCGACACCGCTCGACAGCGTAATTTTGTCGATGAGGGCACGGCTCATCGGGATGCCAGAGACCCGTCGCGGAAGTCGCAACCGTTGCAGACGGTCGGCCACGGCACCGGCACCATCGGGCTGTTGGCTGGAGGCTCGCTGGCCGGAGCCCACGCTGGTGGGCTCGACGTCGGCTCGGAGGCGTTGGGTGGCGCGCCGGATGCCATCATCGTTCCCATCCGAGTCGCCAATTTCGTGGCCCAGTTCTCGACCTCGACCATTGCGCAAGGTCTCCAGTATGCGGCCGATATCGGCGCCGACGTCGTCACCATGAGCCTGGGCGGCTATCCCTCGTCGGCGTGGGCGGACGCGGTCAATGCCTGTTACGAGCGCGGGGTCGTCGTCGTCGCGGCCGCCGGCAACAACTTCAACGGTTTTCCGGTCCGCCAGATCGTCTGGCCGGCCAGATTCGAGCGGGTGATCGCGGCTTGCGGCGTGATGCACAACAAGCTCCCGTATGCCAACCTCGGACAAGGTGTCATGGAGGGCAACTACGGCCCCACGAGTAAAATGGCCACAGCGATGGCGGCCTTCACGCCGAACGTGCCGTGGGCGCTGCTCGGATGCGGCAAGGCGGTTGCGCCGGACGGTGCGGGAACCTCGTCGGCGACGCCGCAGATCGC
>JBGSQO010000288.1:0-3228 GCA_041738055.1 Filomicrobium sp. | reverse complement strand
TGCCGCGCACATACAGCCAGGAATAGAGCTGGGCGGCGCGCATGCGCAGTTGCTTTGCGGGAACGCCCACCTCGGCCAGTCCGTCGCGCAGACCGTCGAACCCCCGGCCGGCGAGCGTCGGGAGGGCGAAGGCGCTAGCAGTCGCGCAGTCATCGGCCGCATCAGCGCGAGCCGAGCCGAGAACGAGAACCATGTCGTGTGGCTTTCCAAATCACGAGCGCAAGACGGGGCTGCGCCGAACCGCTTCTCCATAGCGCGAGAACCCTTGCCGCGCAAAGGTTGCGCCTGATGCCGCACCGCCTGTGGCAAGAACTCCCTGCTTCGTCAAAACCGTGAGCGCGCCGATTGACAGTGACGAGGCCTCACCGCACGGTTCAAAGCCTGAGAGAGTGTGTGCGGGTGTAGGGTCGGATTTCGCGGGGGCGCGTCGTGAACAGGGTGTGGCGAACGATCGCGGCGGCATTGATTGCCCTGCCGATGGCGGGTGCTGCCGCACTGCCCGTGCGCGCCGAAGGCGACAAGGCCGCCGAGCTGGCCTTCAACGAATTCACCGTCTATCGGGCCTCGCCAGCCGCGCCCTACTTCACGCCGGGCTCGCTGGTCATGGGCTGGTCCTACAAGGGCGTCTTGCGGCTCGAGATGGTCTGCCGCAACAAGGTCGACCTCGAAGCCGATCCGGACCTGTTGCGCGCGCCCGTCCAGGCCCTGGTGTTTGCCGGACAATCGGGCTTCACGTTTTCGGCTGGCGCCGATGTTCCCCTCGTTCTCAATGCCGAGATGGGCGGGCGCTTCGTCACCGACGTGACGATGACCATCGACAATGTCGTCATCTACGAATACTCGACCGAGGACCTGCGCGATCTGCGCAAGAAGCTGCTGTCCCGCCCGTCCTGCCGCGAGGAAGCAAGGAACCTGCGCTTCCGCTACCGCCAGTACAACGGCGCACCGGCCGGCCTGTTCCAGAACCAGCGGCTAGCCATCGGCGATGTGACCTATACGGTCGCGTTCAACAAGGACAATCCGCAGGCGTTGCGCGCGGATATTCAGGCGCAGGCGACGAAGACGCTGCAGGTGAAATTCGGCCTGTCGTACCTCAACGCCTCGCAGACTCAGCTCAGCGGTAGCCGCATCGTCGTCGGCGTCTATCCGATCTGGCGCAATCTCTGGGAGTAGTGAGCGTCCCGAGGGCTGCGCGGTCGCTACCTACGCTCTCCCGAATAGCCGGGCAGGCCGGCGGCGTCCTGCGAGCGGCAGAGCTTCAGCGCCTTGCGCACGGTGCCGTCGGGATCGCGTTCTAGGGCGCGGCGGGTGAAGTGCGCGCGGAAGAAACTCGCCCAGCGGAACTCGGCGAAGGGCTGGGTCGATTTCTCGAAACCGCCGGCTTCGCGCACAGCCCAGGCCAAGTCCCGGTACGGGTCGGCCCGCAGCGCAGGCAGGCAATCCGGCAGGTCACCGGGATCGACCCGGCGGTCGTCCTCGTCGAAGGGGTGGAGGAAGCCCTTCGTCTCCATGAAGGCCCAGAACTGGGAGCCCGTCAGGCTCGATCGGTCCGCCACGACCTCGGCGTATGCGCGGGAAACATCCGCCTTCCACAGGGCGAGGCCAAAGTGGTGGTGATCGATGATGTAGAGGAAGTCGTCGGGTCCACGCACCGCCGGAATGGGGCGGCGGGCGATGAGCTTCTCGATGTCCTTGGCCGAGCGGCCGCGGCTCTCGATCTTGCGGCGCTTGGCGTGGACCGACTGCATGCCGACCGTCACCTGCGTCGGCCTCAGGCTTTCGAGCGGAACGAGATGGATCGTGCCGCTCTGGCCATCGCAGGCGCGGTACGGGGCGAGGGCGGGGTGAACGGTCTTCGGGCTCCAGCGCTTGGCGACCATTCCTCGCGTCTCGAGCCCGGCCCCTGCTGCCATTCCGATCATCACCAACGCCCCCGTCTTTTGTGTCATGTCTATGACACCGGAGTTAAGGACGCCGTGGTTAACGGGCGGTAAATGGAGGCCTGCCAGCGAGACTTCCCCAGCCTCGTCAATCTTTGCTCCTTGGAGGCTCTGCCTCCAAACCTCCGCCTCCGGCCATCTTGGTGGCCAACACTTGGCAAGCCAGTGTTGGGCAGGCCTTTGAAAACCCCGACTTCAGGAATAGCCAGGATGGGTCCAGAGATTAATCCCTGGTCGGAGAGCTCGAGGGGCGGACAGCCCCTCGAAGGCCAAGGACAGCAATGGCCGCATATGCAGCGGTCTCACTCCGCGCGGTTCAGACACTCGAAGCGGGCGACGAGGGCGCGGCTGGCGCGGGGGATGGCGCGCTCGGCCAACTCCGTCCGTGTGGCGAGCCGGCAGCCCAGCCAGAAATAGAACGCGCCCGGATCGACGACGAGGCGCTGCGGGCGGTAGCGGGGCGCTAGCAGAACGGTCAGGTATTGCGTCGTCGAGCGCCAGGCCAATTGCCGCAACGGCTCACCGATCCGCCGGGCGGTGACGAACCGCTCGTCGCCCATCGCGGGATCGGAAGCGGTGCCCGTGGCAAGACGCGTGATCGCGGCTCGATAATCCGACCAGCCACTGAGGAATCGTGCGGTCTCGCCCGCATGGAGACAGAAAACGACGACGAGCGCGCCGACCAGGGCCTCGGCGGGAAGGCCGCGCGCGGCGGCTATCGTCGGGGCTAGACGGTCGGTGAAGCGCCGCCAGGGTTGCCCGATGCCATAGGCCAGCGCGATGGCGATAAGCCCCAGGACGGGCGTGCCGATCAACAGGATGGTGCGCAGTGGGTAGCGCTCGTTGGCGTGGATCGGAGCCCCGGCAAGCGTCCAGTAGGCAATGAGCCCCAGGCCAACGATCCCCGCTGCGACGAGGTGGGCGCTGCCCGGCCAGCGATGGCGCAGCAGCGCGTAAACGCCGACATATCCCACCAGCGCCGCCATCAGCAGCAGCATCACGCGATCGGCGAACGTGCCCAGGTTGAGGAAATCCAGCGCGGCGCGCGGCAGCGCACTGGCGAAATAGGCGTCCAGCGGGACGGTCAGCTTGATGGCCAACCATATGGTGAGCGCGACTGCGAATGCGATGGCCGCGCGAACCATCAGATGGCGCTCGCCGCCGCGGATCACCAGCGTGGCCACAATGGCGGCAGCGAAGATGAGCGCGCCCTCGTGGGTCAGGACCAGCGCGACCATCGCGGCGGAGACGGCGAGCGCTCCCGTCAGCGTGCGCGGGCCTGCGTGCG
>JBGSQO010000346.1:0-3441 GCA_041738055.1 Filomicrobium sp. | reverse complement strand
GAGCCCGTCGAGCGCGTGCAGGCGCTGCTCCCGGGACAGCACGAGCTCGGTGGCAGCCAGCGCCGAGGACATATCGCGCCCCTCCTTGGCCAGACGTCGGACATAGAGAGCGATGAAGACGAGGCCGCACGCAATCGCCGCGAAGATCCCGCGCTTGTAGAGCAGCGGCAGTTCGAAGCGCATGCTGTCGAACCAGGGCAGCGGCCAATAGTAATACGATAGTCCGAAGGTTGCGGCCATGGCCACGGCGCCGAGGAATACCGTGTAGGCAGCCGGCAGCGTGGCGGCCGATACGGCCACCGGGGCGACCAACAGCACGGTGAACGGGTTGGCGATGCCGCCGGTGAAGTACAGAAGGCCGGCCAACTGCACGATATCGTAGGTCAGCAGCAGAGCGGCCACCGGCGAACTCAGGCGGTGACGGGCCGGCAGGCGAATGGCCAGATAAACGTTGAGCCAAGCCGATAGCGCGATGAGGGCCAGACAATAGGCCAGCGGCACCTCGAAGCCGAGCCCGAACGCGACAAACAGGACGGCAGCCAACTGGCCCAGAATGGCGATCCAGCGCAGGCGCGTGATGGTCGCCAGCCGCACCCGGCCCCGACTGACCATCGCCTGGTCGACGACATCGGCCAACTCGCGCTTTTTCTGCACTCGGGTCTCCGGGCTTAGGCCAGCGGCAGCGCGGCGCGAGGCCCCTCATGACGCGACAGCCGACCGTCTTCGATCGGGAACATAACGTCGCAGTGGCTGCCGATTTGCAAGTCTGCGCCACGA
This sequence comes from Filomicrobium sp., assembly GCA_041738055.1. Classification (GTDB taxonomy): domain Bacteria; phylum Pseudomonadota; class Alphaproteobacteria; order Rhizobiales; family Hyphomicrobiaceae; genus Filomicrobium. The sequence goes on along the minus strand of JBGSQO010000346.1, from coordinate 2,664 downwards.
CAGGCTTAACCGTCTGGACTAACCGCTGACTGAGCTTGGACCATGCCGAGGAGACGAGGGGATTGAATGCCGGACATCGATCTTGCGAATATTTTGCACCACGCCTGAAACCGTAGAAAGCACATCAATAGCGCAACCCCTGGCATCACGAGTCACCTTCGTCACCCATGGCGACCTTAGACCACTGTAACCTCCACTTATACTCAAGGTCTCTGCTGCGGCTCGACTCTGCCGTGAAATATATTTCTCAACACCGACTCAACGCCAATCATTCAAGCACTCGAAACCTTGACCTGCCTCTGTTGTAAGCGCATTCCCACTTCCCGTCGGGTGAGAATCGATGCACCTTGGTGTCCAAATCAGGACGTCAAGACGACTGCAGTCGATTGCGACGCAGCGTCTCATGATGATTCGTCCGAGACTAGGGAGCAGGTTCGGCACACAACCTCGGGGGGTATCGTGCTCTATCATTGGTATGAGATGTCTCACGCTGCCGTGAGGCCGGCACGGGTGGCAGCGCAGTCCTACAGGATGATGATCGACAGTCCGTTCAACCCGATGGCGCAGACGGCCATGGCCCGCCATGCGGTCGCGGCCTGCGAGATGTTCGAGCGGACCACCCGGCGCTATGGCAAGCCGCAGTTCGACCTGCCGACGACCATGGTGGACGGCGCGCGCGTCGAGGTCGCGGAGGAGGTCGTCTGGCAGCGGCCATTCTGCCGGCTCGTTCACTTCAAGCGCGACATCGACGCGGCGCGCGCGGCGGAGGACCCGCGCGTGCTGGTCGTTGCTCCCATGTCGGGGCACTATGCGACGCTGCTCAGGGGGACGGTCGAGGCGCTGCTGCCCAACCACGAGGTGTATATCACCGACTGGCAGGATGCCCGCGCCGTGCCGATCACCGCCGGCCGTTTCGATCTCGACGACTATATCGACTACACCATCGACATGATCCGCCTGTTCAAGGGCGATGTGCACGTGTTCGCCGTCTGCCAGCCTTCCGTGCCGGTGCTGGCGGCCATCTCGGTGATGGAATCGGAGAACGATCCTGATGTGCCCGTCTCCGTCATTCTCGCCGGCGGGCCAGTGGACACCCGGGTGAGCCCGACGGCCGTCAACAAGCTGGCCGAGGAGAAGGGCACCCATTGGTTCGCCAACAACGTCATCGAGACGGTGCCGTGGCCGAGCCTGGGCTATGGGCGGGCGGTCTATCCGGGCTTCCTGCAGCTCACCGGCTTCATGACCATGAACCTGGACCGGCACATCAACGCGCACGGCCAGTTGTTCATGAACCTGATCCGCGGCGACGGCGACTCGGCCACCAAGCACCGCGAGTTCTATGATGAATACCTCGCCGTCATGGACCTCACGGCCGAGTTCTACCTGCAAACCATCGAGACCGTGTTCGTCCGCCATGCGCTGCCTAAGGGCAAGATGCGCCACCGCCGCCGGCTGGTCGATCCCGGCCGCATCCACCGCGTTGCGCTGATGACCATCGAGGGCGAGAAGGACGACATCACCGGCATCGGCCAGTGCCGCGCCGCCCATGACCTCACGCCCGGCATCCCGGACGACATGAAGGCGCACTATGAAGCGTCCGGCGTCGGCCACTACGGCATCTTCAACGGCAAGCGCTATCGCAACGACATCGCGCCGCGCATCGGCCAGTTCATCCGCCAGCACGACCGGCGCGCCGAGTCGATCATCGTGATGACGAGCCTGACGCCGGCCGAGGCTTTCCAGGCGACTGGCGGTAGCATCGGGGATGTCGCCGGCGTCGCGTTCACGTTCCAACCGGCCAACGACGCTGCGCCCGCCCCGGTCTTGCATCTGTCACAGGCTGCCGGCACCGCCGCAGATGGCTACGCCGACGATGGCGACTTGCACATGGCACCACTCAAGCTGTGGGCCATGGCCGGGCGGATGATGATGGACGGCATCTTCGGGCCCGTGCCGCAGCGGTCGGCTGGCGGACGGCGGCAGTAGGCTGAAGTACCCAACGGAGGCGCGCTCAAGAGTTGCGCCTCTGGAGCAAATTCAGTTGTTGGCAAGAGAAGGCGGGGGCTGCGCGCCCCCGGACCCCGCGCGGGGGATCACCCCGATTTCCTTCGTCTCGGCACCGGGCGTGCCCCAATCTCGAGGTGATGGTTCCAAGGGCTTGGCCCTTGGTGGGGGTCGAGGGGGCAGTCCAACACGGGCTTGCCCAGTGTTGGCCAACAAGCGAGCCCCTTCGTCTTCACTGCTGCTGGGGTTCGCAGGCCGAATCTCCAAGACGCTCCGGATGCCCACGCTGTATCCGCGCCGCCCCATATTCCGTAGGACGGCACAGCCTTACGGGCCAGTTCGCCACACCCGTTGAGACCGGCGCGCCACACTCGCGGCCTGCAACGCGTCTGCGACGGCTTTGGGCTTGGGGCGTTAATCGCGAAGCTGATAGTGATCGCTTCGTGGGCGCGCGTTGCGGTATGATTGTTGCTCAAATCGGCCTGTCCGGGAGCAGCAACCGCCTCTGTCGGCCGCCTTTCCCCTTTCATCGGAGCATCAGGCAGCGCAATGCGGCGGCGGCCCAAATCAGCGACCCCGGACCACGAGGAGACCCTGCTCGAGGGCCTCGGCGCGCCGGTCGAGATCCGGCAGCACCCCAAGGCCCGGCGGCTGACGCTG
>JBGSQO010000266.1:0-1575 GCA_041738055.1 Filomicrobium sp. | reverse complement strand
AGCCGCGCAGGCCCGCGCCGTCCTTGACCGGCTCCAGGTCGATGCCGCACATCAGGCCGATGGGGCGGATGTCGAGCACGGCCGGATACCGGCGCAGGCTCAGCATGAGCTGCGCGAATTCCTCTTCCATGGCGTTGGCGCGCTCGAACAGGCCCTCGTCGCGGTAGAGATCCAGGGTCGCAAGTGCTGCCGCAGTCGCCAGCGGATGCCCGGAATAGGTGTAGCCGTGGTAGAACTCGGGCAGGTGGCGCGGCCCGCGCATCAGGGCAGCGTGGATGCCCTCCCGCACCAGCGTTCCCGACAGCGGCACGGCGCCGTTGGTGACGCCCTTGGCGAACGCGATCATGTCGGGGACGAAGCCGTAGCGTTCGGCGGCGAAGGCGTAACCGAGGCGGCCGAAGGCGGTGATGACCTCGTCGAGGATCAACAGGATGCCGTGTCGCCCGGTGATGTCGCGGATACGCTCCAGGTACTCCTTCGGCGGCGGCAGGCAGCCCGTGGAGCCGGCCACCGGCTCGATCACGACGGCGGCGATGCTGGTCGCATCGTGCAGTGCGATGATCCGCTCCAATTCGTCGGCCAGATCGCAGCCCCACTCCGGCTCGCCGGCCGAGAACGCCTGGCGGTCGCGGTCGTAGGTGGTCTTCAGGTGATCGGCATTGTTCAACGCGGCGCCGAACGCCTTGCGGTTGGCCGGAATGCCTCCCACCGACAGCCCGGCGAGGCTCACCCCATGGTAGGCGCGCTCGCGGCCGACGAAGCGGGTGCGGCTGCCCTCGCCCCGGCTTTTGTGATAGGCGAGCGCGATCTTCATGGCCGTCTCGACGGCCTCGCTCCCTGAACTGGCGAAAAACACATGGTCGAGATCACCTGGAGCCAGTGCAGCGAGCCGCTGGGCCAGCCGAAACGCATCAGGATGGCCGAACTGAAAGGCCGGAGCGTAGTCGAGACGCCGGGCGGCCTCGACAATCGCAGCGGCAATCGGCTCGCGGCAGTGACCAGCGTTGACACAATAGAGCCCGGAAGTGGCATCGAGCACGTCGCGGCCATCGTCGGTGCGGTAGGTGAGGCCGCTCGCCCCTACGATCATGCGCGGCCGACGGCGGAACTCGCGGTTCGGCGTGAACGGCATCCAATAGGCGGCAAAGGGGTCGGCATCATCCATGGCGGGTCCGTTCGGCCTGACAAGAAACTGTCATAGAGGCGAGTCGCGCATAGTCAACAAGCCTATCAGCAGGTGCAGCGGGCTGCCAAGCACGGCCTTGGCCGTCCTCGTCGGTCCGGACGGTCTGACTGCCGCAAAGCCGCCACGGCAAGGCCGCCAGCCGTCCCGAATCGGCAGCGCATTTAGCTCTCGTTAGGCGAATCGGCGTGGTATCGTCCCTGCCAGGGCGCCTCACAGTCCAGGCGTAGTCCAGAGGAGATCAGCCCGATGCTCATGCGTGTCGCCGACGAGTTGCGCCTTGGCGCGATCCATCCCGAGCTTGCGGGCGCACGGGTGCTGGTGACCGGCCTCACCCGACGGGCGGGCGTCGATATCGCGCGGGTGTTCGCCGAGCATCGGGCCCGGCTCGC
>JBGSQO010000262.1:0-10805 GCA_041738055.1 Filomicrobium sp. | reverse complement strand
CTCCGTGCATGCCGACGGCCCCCAGCGCCTGCGCTTCGACCGCTGGACCCTCGATGCCGCCAAGCGCGAATTACGCGACAGCACGGGCCAACTCTGCCCGTTGACGACGGCGGAGTTCGGCCTGCTCGAGGTGCTGGTACGCAATTCCGGCCGCGTGCTGTCGCGCGACCGCCTGATGGACCTGCTGAAGGGCCACGACTGGACGCCGCTCGACCGGTCGATCGACAACATGGTGTCCAAGCTCAGGAAGAAGATCGAGGCCGAGCCGGGCGAGCCGACCTTGCTCAAGACTGTGCGCGGCATCGGCTATCTGCTGGCCGCCGATGTCGAGATCATCGGCTGATATGGGCCGGTGGGAAACCTGAATAGGCGCTCTCCCTGGATCACGCACCTTGGGCGAGTGAAGTGCGGGGGGCCTTGCCCCCTCGACCCCCACCAAGGCCTCAGGCCTTGGAACCATGACCTGGAGTTTGGGGCACGCCCGTCGCCCCGGCGTAGGCAAACGGGGTGATCCCCCGCGCGGGGGCCGGGGGCGCATCCAACACCAGTTTACTGAGTGTTGGCTGGGCAGAGCCCCCGTTCTGCCGCAAACAGATCTGGACGTTTTTACCCGCCTCCCAGCGCCGTCTCGAGAGCGGCAGCCAGTTCGACCTGCCGGTACGGCTTGCGCAAAAGCGCGTTCACGGCGCCGGCACGGCCTCCGAGGAATTCCTGAGCATAGCCCGATGTCAGCAGCGTGCGCACGCCAGGATGGCTGCGGCCCAACTTGTCGACGAGTTCCAATCCCGACATGCCGCCGGGCATCACGACGTCGGTGAATACGAGCGCGACCGTAGCGCCGCCCTCGATCAGCCTTAGCGCCTCCGGAGCGGTCTCAGCCTCCAGAACACGATAGCCGAGCGCCGTGATGCGGGTGGCGGTCAGGCGTCTCACCCGCGGGTCGTCCTCGACGATCAGGATCGTCTCGCCGCGGCCGTTGCCCGTCCCGATCGTCGCCGGAGCCGAACCAGCCGTGGCTGACGGATCAGCCTTCATGGAACTCGGCAGGTAGATGTTGACGACCGTGCCATGGCCCGGCTCGCTGTAGATCGTCGTGTGGCCGCCCGACTGCTTGGCAAAGCCGTAGATCGTGGCGAGCCCCATGCCACTGCCCTTGCCGGGACCCTTGGCCGAAAAGAACGGCTCGAAGGCGCGATTGCGGACGGCTTCGCTCATGCCGTGGCCCGTGTCGGAGACCGACAGCACGACGTAATTGCCGGGCCGCAACTCGGGGATCAGCGCAACGGCGTCTGCGTCGAGCGTCTCGTTGCGGGTTTCAATGGCGATGCGACCGCCGTCGGGCATGGCGTCGCGGGCGTTAATCGCAAGGTTCAGGACCGCGTTCTCGATCTGGCCGGGGTCGGTTTCCGTCAGCCACAGATCGCCGGCGAGCGCGGTCGACAGGTCGATGTCCTCCCCGATCGTGCGCCGCAGGATTTCCGTCGAGGCCAGGATGAACTCGTTGAGGTTGATGCGCGCCGTTTCCAGGTGCTGCCGGCGCCCGAAGGTCAACAGCCGGTCGGTGAGCCGGGCGCCCATTTCGGCGGCCTCGCGGGCTTCCCGCGCCAGCGTCTCCGACAGGCCTTCCGTGAGGCGGGTCTCCAGCAGCTCGATGTTGCCGAGGATGACCGTCAGGATGTTGTTGAAGTCGTGTGCGATTCCGCCCGTCAGCTGGCCGATGGCTTCCATGCGCTGGGCGCGCATCAGTTCGCCCTCGCGGCGGACGTCTTTGGAGATGTCGCGGATGGCGATCAGGCAGCCGAGGTTGCGCCCGAGCGCGTCACGGATGTCGGTGTGCACCGCCACTCCGGGGAAGGCTTCGCCGCCAGCGCGCGCGAACTGATGCGTGTGGGCCTTGGGAGACTGGCCGTCCTCGCAGTCGTGGGCCGCCGTGACGTGAGCCTCCCATTCCTTCGGATCGGCATAGATGCTCAGGGGGGGGGTATCGAGGAGGTCGCCGGCCAAGCGTCCGAACATGCGCTCGAAAGCCGGGTTCGCCATGCGCACGCGATGCTCGTGGTCGGTGATCAGAACGGCGTCCGGCTGGCTCTCGAAAATGGCGCGGAACTGTGCCTCCTGGCGGCGCAGGCGGTCCTCGGCGGCGCGCTGGGCGGAAAGATCGATGGTGATGCCGGTGAACATGCGCTCGCCCGCCACGACGAACTCGCCGATCGACAGATGTAGCCAGAACGTCGAGCCGTCCTTGCGCACGCCGGGAAGCTCGCGTCCGACCCCGATGATGCCGGAGCGGCCGGTGGTCATGTAGGCGTCGACATAGCCGTGATGGCCGCCGCGATGAGGGGCCGGCATCAGGATCTCGACGGGACGGCCGACCAACTCGCCTTCCTCGTAGCCGAATAGCCGGTGCGCGGCGGGATTGGCCGAGCGGATGATGCTGGCGCTGTCCATCGTGATGATGCCGGCCGCGGCCGAGCGCAGGATCGCTTCCAGCGCCAGCGCTGCCGCCGCATCGGAGTGAGGGTCGGACCCTTCAACTGGGACAGTCGTCATCTGGTCGGTCATTCGGGGCGTGGGCCTCAGGCGGGTCGCGCGCGTGCATCATAGAGCGCTACCAAACATTTGACAGGCATCAAGGCGGGATGGGCCAGCTCATTATACTAAAGTCCCATCGTTCACCAGCAATGGAGCTTCAACGATGGCCAATGAATTCTGGCTGCCAAGCCTGTTTGGCACGGGTGATCCACAACGAGATCCCTTCCGGGCTCTCCAGAAGCGAATCGACGACGTGTTCGCCGAATTGGGCGGTGGCGCGGGGTCGGTGTCGGCCATGGCGGGCGGGTTTGCGCCGCGCTGCGACGTCAGCGAGACCGACAGCGAAATCCGCATCACGGCCGAACTGCCCGGTGTGGAGGAGAAGGACGTCGAGGTAGTCCTCAACGCCGATCGCCTGACCATCAAGGGTGAGAAGCGGTCTGAGACGAAGGAGGACAAGGACGAGGAGGGCCGCCAGTTCCACCGGGTCGAGCGCTCCTACGGCTCGTTCATGCGGACCATGGCCGTGCCTCCGGGCGTCGATCCCGAGAAGGTCAAGGCCGACTTCAAGTCCGGCGTTTTGACTGTCACTCTCGAAAAACCGGCGGCCTTGCAGGCTCAGGCGCGCAAGATCCCCATCGGCGGCTGAGACCTGCGCGACGTCCAACAGGTGAACGGGGTGCTACCGGGGCAACTGGTGGCGCCCCCCTTTTTTGATGACTTGCCTGATAATGCGACAAAGAGACATTGTGATTATTTTGCAGGCAGGCCCCGTCGGGGCTGCGGCGGGTCGTTGTTGCCCAACTGCATAATTCTGCAACAAAAATGTCACCAAGCTGCCGTCCGAGGTGTTGTTGCTGCGCGACACAGCGCTCGCTGCCCGCAACATGGGCGGACGGAGATCAATATTGCTGCTTGTTGTCACCAGCTTCCGTCACGTAGCCTGACAGATAAGCAAAAGGATTCGAAAGCATCGGGAAGAACGCTGGAGTGATCGACTGGCCCGCCACGGTGGGTCGACTTGACACAACACGGGGTTCCCCATGATCGAGATCGTGCTGTCTGTTTGCCTCATCGAAGATCCCGCTCGATGCCGGGATGTCAACATGACCTTCATGGCCGAGGCCGTCACGCCGCAGCAATGCATGATGTACGGCCAGAGCGAGATCGCCAAATGGGTGGAGGGCCATCCCAAATGGAAGATCGCCAAGTGGCGCTGTGGCCGCGCCCGTGAGATCGCCAAGGCTTGACGCCATTGCCGTTGGGTCGGGGTCTCCTCCCATCGAGATTGGCGTTTTCTCACAAGCCTGCCTCGCCTATCGTGTTGCCTCCAATCGCATGCGAGGAGGCAGCACATGAGCGACGGCACGAGTCCCCAAGGTCCCGGTTTCTCGACGTTGGCTGTGCACGCCGGCGCGGCACCCGATGCAGCAACCGGGGCGCGCGCGACGCCGATCTACCAGACGACCTCCTACGTCTTCAACGATGCCGATCATGCCGCGGCCCTCTTCGGTCTCGAGATCTTCGGCAACATCTACACCCGCATCATGAACCCGACGCAGGCTGTGCTCGAGCAGCGTGTCGCGGCGCTGGAGGACGGCACGGCGGCCCTGGCGGTCGCCTCCGGGCATGCCGCCCAATTCCTCGTCTTCCACACCCTGATGGAGCCCGGGGACGAGTTCGTTGCTGCCCGTCAGCTCTATGGCGGCTCGGTCAACCAGTTCAACCACGCCTTCCGGAAGTTCGACTGGCACGTGAAGTGGGCCGATGCGACGAAGCCCGAGACGTTCGCGGCCGCGATCACAGACAAGACCCGCGCCATCTACTGCGAATCGATCGCCAATCCCGGCGGCATCGTCGTCGACTTGCCGGCGATCGCCAAGATTGCCAAAGCGGCCGGCCTGCCCCTCATCGTCGATAATACGCTGGCGACGCCCTACCTGTGCCGGCCGAAGGACTTCGGCGCCGATATCGTCGTCCACTCGCTGACCAAGTTCATGGGCGGTCACGGCAACTCGGTCGGCGGCGTGCTGGTCGACTGCGGCACCTTCGATTGGATGGGGGCCAAGCACCGCTACAAGACGCTGGTCGAGCCGAACCCGTCCTACAACGGCATGCGGCTGGCCGAGACGTTCGGGACTTTCGCCTTCGCCATTGCCGCTCGCGTCATGGGCCTGCGCGATATCGGACCGGCGATCTCGCCGATGAACGCCTTCCTGCTGCTGACCGGCATCGAGACGCTTCCCCTTCGCATGGCGCGACATTGCGAGAACGCGCTTGCGGTTGCCAGCCACCTGGAGAGCCACCCCAAAGTCGCCTGGGTGAACTACGCGGGCCTGCCCGGCAACGCCTACCATGAGATGCACCAGCGCATCTGTCCCAAGGGGGCGGGCTCCGTCTTCACCTTCGGGCTGACGGGCGGCTACGAGTCGGGCGTCGGCTTCGTCAAGGGCCTCAAGCTGCTGAGCCATCTGGCCAATATCGGCGATACGCGGAGCCTCGTCATCCACCCGGCCTCCACCACCCACCGCCAGTTGACGCCCGAGCAGCGGGCCGGCGCCGGGGCTGGCGACGATGTCGTCCGCCTCTCGATCGGCATCGAGGACAAGGCCGATATCATCGCCGATATCGATCAGGCACTCGCCGGCGTGGCTTGAGCGGGCCGTCCGCGCGTTACAGGAACAAGCAACAGAATGGAGCCCCGTTTTGGCGGAAAAGCAGCGAGCCGCGACCCCCAAACCTCAGTCGAAGTCGAAACTTAAACCTAGGCCGAACACCGCCGATGCACCAGCTGCAGCCGCAGCCATGCCCAAGCTCATCGTGCGCCGTGCCGGGCTAGCCGATGTGCCGGCGTTGGTCGACCTCGGCCGCCGGGTGTACGCGCCGCAGCCTTCCCTCAGCCCCCGCATGATTCAGGGCCAAATCAACAATTTCCCCGATGGCCAGTTCCTGGCGGAATTCGACGGCCAGATCGTCGGCCACTGTGCGACTTTCGTGATCGCTGGCGAGGTTGGGCTGGTGGCGCACACGTGGCGCGAGATCACCGGCAATGGCTATGCCTCCCGCCACGACTCCGACGGCGACTACCTCTACGGTATGGAGGTGGTCGTCGATCCGGCATTCCGCCGCCTGCGGATCGGGCAGCGGCTGTATGCGGCGCGCCGGCAACTCTGTGAGGAATGGCGGCTGAAGGGCATTATCTTCGGCGGACGCATGCCGGGATATCAGCGGCGCGCCAAACAGTATCCAAGTCCGGCTGATTATATCGATGCCGTGAAGAACCGCGAAATTCGCGATCAAACGATCAATTTCCATCTGGCGATGGGATTTGAACCGCTGGGCGTTCTGGAGGACTACGACCCCGACGACGATCTGTCGCGCGGCAACGCCACCCACATGGTGTGGTCCAACCCCCGCTGTCCCGACGAGCCGCGGCAGCAGGACAAATCCAACCAGCACCTCGCGCCTCACGACACCGTGCGCGTGGCCACCGTCCAATTTCAGATGCGCGGATTGAGCGAGATTGATGAATTCCGTCGGCAGATCGAGTATTTCGTCGATGTAGCTGCCGACTACCGATCAGATTTCGTCGTGTTTCCGGAGAATTTCACGCTTCAATTGCTGTCGGTCGAGCCTAAGCCATTGCAGCCGAAGGAGGGCGTGGAGAAGATTGCTACCTACACCGACTGGTTTGTCGACTTCATGAGTGCGTTCGCTGTCTCCTATAATATCAATATCATTGGCGGAACGCACCCGATCATCGATGCCACCGGCGAAATCAGGAACGTGTGCTACGTGTTTTTGCGCGATGGCTCGGTTCATGCACGCGATAAAATCCACCCGACGCCTTCCGAGAGCTACTGGTGGAACATCAAAGGTGGCTCGAAGGCCGAGGTAATCAACACGGATTGCGGGCCGATTGGCGTCATGATCTGTTATGATAGCGAGTTTCCCGAGATCGCCCGCCATTTGGCCGATCAGGGTGCGATGATTTTGTTCGTGCCGTTCTGCACCGATGAGCGCCGCGCCTACTTGCGGGTCCGCTATTGCTGTCACGCGCGTGCGATCGAGAACCAGTGCTATGTCGTGCTGGCCGGCGTCGTCGGAAATCTTCCCAACGTCGAGAATATGGACATCCATTATGCCGAAAGTTGCATTCTAACGCCGTGCGACTTTGCATTCGCCCGGGACGGCATTGCCGCTGATACGGCTGCCAATACCGAGACCATCGCGTTTGCCGATCTGTCGATTGGCGATCTCAGAGCCGCGCGCAAATCGGGCACCGTGAGGAACCTGCAAGACCGCCGTTTCGACCTCTATCGCGTGACGTGGACGGAGGCAGCCCGCGGGCATCGGATCGCGCTGCGTTCGAAGGCGGCGAAATGATACCAACCCTTGAAACGACAACGCCGCCGGTCGGGGGCTATCCCTGACCGGCGGCGGTCCCTAAAAGCTCATCGCCCTTCGCTATAACATTCCAAGCAGGCGTGGCAGGAACAGAGTGATTTCCGGCACGTAGGTGATCAGCATCAGGTAGCCGAGCATGGTCAGCAGCCAAGGCAGGACGGCGATGGACGTCTCCGTCAGGCCCATTTTCGAGATGCCGCTGGCCACATAGAGGTTGAGGCCGACCGGCGGGGTAATCATGCCGATTTCCATGTTGACGATGATCATGATGCCGAAATGCACCGGGTCGATGCCGAGCTTGGCTGCGACCGGGAACAGGATCGGCGCCATGATCAGCGTGATGGACGATGGTTCCATCACGGTTCCCGCCAGCAGAAGCAGAATGTTGACGATCATCAGGAAGCCGATCCAGCCCAAGCCTTGGTCGACGATCCAGCTGGCGATCGCCTGCGGGATGTTTTCGTGCGTCATCAGGAACGAGAACAGGATGGCGTTGGTGATGATGTAGAGCAGCATCGCGCTCATGTTGGCGGACGACAGCAAGACCTTCGGCACGTCCTTCAGCCCCATGTCCTTATAGACGAACACGGAGATGACGAAGGCGTAGACCGCGCTCATGGCGGCGGCTTCCGTCGGCGTGAACAGGCCCGCGTAAATGCCGCCCATCACGATGATGATGAGGGCGAGCCCCCAGAAGCTGTCGAGGAAGGCGCTGAACGCCTGACCCCAGGTGGCCTTCTCCAGCCGGGGATAGCCGTTCTGCTTGGCGATGAACCAAGTCGCGAAGCCGAGCAGGAAGGCCAGCAGCAGGCCCGGAATGACGCCAGCAACGAACATCTGACCGACGGACGCCGACGAGACGCGCTGGCCGGTCGGACCCTCCACCAGCATGCCGGAGGTCGCGACGGTGTACATCACCATGACGATCGACGGCGGGATCAGAATGCCGAGCGCGCCGGAGGAGGCGATCGTGCCGACGCCGAAGCGGGTCGGAAAGCCCTGCTTCACCATCGCCGGCAACAGGATCGAGCCGATGGCGACGACGGTGGCCGGCGAGGAACCGGAGACGGCCGCAAACAGCGCGCAGGAGAACACGGCGGCAAGCCCGAGGCCGCCGGCCCAGTGGCCGACCATGGTCGTGGCAAAGCGGATCATGCGCCGGGCCACGCCACCATGGGTCAGAAAGTTGCCGGCGAGAATAAAGAACGGGATCGCCATGATCTCGAACTTCTCGATGCCGGTGAACAGCTTGAGTGCGACCGCCTCGACGGGCACCTGTGTCATGGTGAACAGGAACGTCAGCACGGTCAGGCCAAGCGCGATGGACACCGGCATGCCGGTCAGCATCAGGGCCGCGAGCAGCCCGAAAATAATTGCAGCGCTCATGGCTCAGTTCCCCCCGCCGTTATGCTTCAGGTCGCGCGGATGCAGGTTGGGCTCGGTGGCGAGCGGTTCGTCGGCTTCGCTGATGCCCTCGACGTGGCCGTGGTCGTGGCTGGGAAGTTCGCCGGTGCGGGCAAAGGTCCAGGCCACCTGCAGGAAGCGGAAACACATGAGGTAGGAGCCGAGCGGGACGGCGAGATAGACGATCCACATCGGCATCTCGAGGTCTGGCGAAGTCTGGTCGGTCAGGGCCATGTGGTAGACGAACTGCGCGCCCAGCGAGCCGACGATCGCTGTGAAGATTGCGCCCGCCATCAGCCCGAACAGGATCATGCCGAAGCGCGGCTTGGCCGGCAGCGCGTTGAGCAGGATGTCGACGCCGACGTGGATGCCGGTGCGCACGCCATAGGCGGCACCGAACTTGGCCATCCACACGAACATATAGATGCAGGCTTCCTGCGCCCACGTCATGCTGAACGAGTTGAGCGTGACGAAGATGGATTTGAAGATTGCTGCCAGCCAGGGCAGGTCGTGAGTGCGCGCCCAGCCCATCCACTGCGCGGAATTGCTGAGGCCGTAGCGCTGAATGACGGCAACGAAGATCAGGACGGTCGCCGCAGCAAGCAGCGTGGTGATGATGATCTCCTCGAGGCGGTCGAGTAGCCGCAAGACCATGGCGTTTCCCCTTGGGTGGACGTTGAGGATGCCGGGCGGGTTGGCCCCGCTCCGGCTCCGATGTTGCGGTAGTTCCTGGCCTGGACGGTTCGGCGGATTACTTCGCGCCGGTGGCCTTGTAGATCGACTCGATCAGGTCCTTACCGACGCGGCCTGCAACCTCGTCGTGCACGGGCTTCAGGGCCTTCTTCCAGGCCGCCTTTTCGTCGGCGGTCAGCTCGTGGAACGCCGTCTTGCCAGCCGCCTTCATGGCGTCCAGAGCCTTGTCGTTCTCCGACTGCGCGATCTCGTTGGCGTAGGCAGAGGCTTCCACCATCGCCTTGTCGAGAGCGGTCCGGACGTCGGCCGGCAGGCCGTCCCAGAACGTCTTGTTCACGATCACCGCGTAGCCGAGGTAGCCATGGTTGGACAGCGTCGCATGCTTCTGCACTTCGTGCATCTTCTGCGTGAACATATTCGAAGGCGGGTTCTCGGTGCCGTCGACAACGCCGGTCTGCAGGCCCTGGTAGACCTCCGAGAACGCCATCACCTGCGGCAGCGCGCCGAGCGACTTCATCTGCGCTTCCAGCACCTTGGAGGACTGGATGCGCATCTTGAGGCCGAGGAAATCATCCGGCGTCTTCAGCGGCTTGTTGGCCGACATGATCTTGAAGCCGTTGTCCCAGAAGGCGAGGCCGAGGATGCCCTTGCCCTCGAGCTTCTTGAGCAGGCCCTTGCCGATCTCGCCGTCGGTGATCTTACGCAGGGCGGCCTTGTCCTCGAAGATGAACGGCAGGTCGAAGGCCTCGAATTCCTTGGCGCCCAGCGGGCCGAACTTGGCCAGCGACGGGGCCAGCATCTGCACCGCGCCGAGCTGCAGGGCCTCGACCTCTTCCTTGTCCTTGTAGAGCTGCGAGTTGGGGTAGACCTCGACCTTGACCTTGCCCTCGGAGTACTTCTCGGCGAGTTCCTTGAACTTGTCTGCCGCCTTGCCCTTCGGCGTCTGCGGGGCGACGACGTGGCTGAACTTGATGACGATCGGATTGGCCTCAGCGCGGGCCTCCGGCGAGCCGGTGAGACCGACGGCGCAGGTCGTGACGAGCGCCAGCGCAAGTGTCGAAATTCGCATAGTTATTTTCCTCCTCCAGATGGGTGTGCGGAGCGCATTCAGTGCTTGGTCCGCACGCGGTGCGACGGCACGAGGCAGGAGGCCCGGTCGCTCAGGGCGAGCTTCGGTCGCATTCCGGTTTCCTCCCTCGGTCGTCTGACGGACGGGCGTCCGTTCGGCGGTTCGCCCGCTCGTTAAGGAGGAGTTAAGAGCAACCCGCGTGCCATGCCTAGCGCTATCCTGACGAAAACCGTCGTGCGGATGTGGAGGCGTTGATCTTCAAGCACAAAATTGCAGGTGGGGGTGCCGAGACGCAGCCGTGCGAGCGGGGCTGATGCATGCCGTGGGCGGCCTTTCACCCACGAGGCCGTCCGTCGTGTGTGGATCTCCACCCATCACCCGATCTGCGACGAACGATTGCCGGGCGATTTCGCCACGGCCGCAGCTCAGCCGGTCTCGTCCGGTGGATCGCCGATGCCGTACTTGCGCAGCTTCTCGTAGAGGGTCTTGCGGCCGATGCCGAGCGCTTCGTAGGTTGCCTTCATGCTGCCGCCGCAGCGCTCCAGCGCCTGCTCGATGATGAGCTTCTCCAGTGCGCCGACCTGCTCGGGCAGGCTGCGGCTGTCCCCCCCGCCGGTTGCCGGAATGACCGTGCCGCCGACCTCGATGCCGAAGCCGAGGGCTGCACGCAGGGCCACGTTCTGCAGCTCGCGCACGTTGC
>JBGSQO010000245.1:0-10770 GCA_041738055.1 Filomicrobium sp. | reverse complement strand
TCGGCGCCCACGAAATCCCCATAGAGCCCGCTGAATCGGCTGCCCCCAACCCGCGCCTTCATTCCCTGGCGGCTTTCGTACGCCGCCCCAGGGCTCGGGGCTGTCGTCCGCATGGGGCCGGCATCCGAAACCCGTCACACTAGCAACTCTATGATGCTAGTGCAGCTTATGCATCTAACGTTTGGTTCTCGACCGAGCTGCGAGCGGGTACCAAACGTCAGATGCGCTGCACTAATACCGTCCCGCCGATGTTTCGACACAGGGTCTGTTCGGTCGGCGGGACGGTCTTGTCTCTTGTTTGCGCCTTCCGACACTCGTTACGAGAGCCGGCCGGAAGGCGCGGCCTACCGTGAGGTGCGTCAAAACTTCTGCGGGTTGGTATAAACGCTGGCTTTCAGTTCCTCAGAAAGTGATTCGGGAGCCTACCAATACAGCATCGAACGGAACGATCGCTAGGCCGTCGGGCGACAGTCCTGCGACGTCGAGATCGGCCTCAAAGTGCCGCCATCCCATATAGACATCGAGCGAGTCCTCGATCAGGGTCTGCATGATGCCGGCCCCAACCATGCTCGTTACGGCGGTAAACGCCAGCTCCTGCGGGATATCGGAGCTGGTCTCCAAGGCGCCCGCATGCCGCCCCGTGAAGGCCTCGCCATACAGCACCGTGGGACGCTGGGGCATGAGTTCGAACTGCCACGCCAGCTTGCCGTAGAGCCAATAGTCCGGATCGCGCGCGGTGAGGCCCGTCGCCTCGGGATCGGCAGCTATTTGCCCGGCTGCAAACGACGCCATGAGGCCGGAGGGCTTATGCTTGACGGCGGCGGAACCCGCAGCCGTCACGCATCCGGCTCGCGCCTCTCGATCGACGCAGGGGCTGCGCGTCGGCTCGCCGTAATGCGCAAGCCCGATGCCGGCCTCGACAGCCCAAACGGTGGTATCAAGCTCGTAGCCAGCGCTCACCGCCGACACGGCGCCTGAGCCCCAACTCGTCGCCAATTGCCAGCCCAGAACTCTGGGAGTCTCGTAACGGATGGCCGAGGCGTTTTCACCGTCGCCGATCGAGGCCGAGGAGATGTCGAGCCAAGACAATTCGACCTCTGGCAACGCTTGGCCCTCGAGACGGAGGGCAAAGCTGCCGTGCCAGTCCATTACACCTGGCCCGGTAAATAGGCCCGTCCCCGACAAATCGAGTTCGGTAATGTGATTGTGCGCCTCGCTCTCGCGCCCCCACGACAGCCTGCCATGGTCCTTCGAGGCGATGAAGACGATGGAGCGGCCGAGCGTGGGCAGTCCGGCCGTCGATGCGGTGTCCTGGGTCAATGAGATGCTCTCGGCGAGCGGCAGGTCGAGTGACAGCAGCACGCCGGCATCCCAGCCGTCTTTGAACTCGGTCTCGGCTGAGACGGCAACGAACGTGCCATAATTGGTCGGGTCGTTGCCGTACACGTTGCGCTCCGTGCCGTCGTCCCAGAACAGCAATGCGCGATGCACGTGTCCGGAGATCTCGACATAAGCGTCACTCGATGTCTTCCGCAGCGCGGCCTCTTCGAGAGCGCCGATGCGGGCGTCTAGGTCGGCGCAGCACGCCTGATCGTCCGCGGTCGCCCGCGTCGATGCGCAAGCCGCAAGCAGAGCGGCCGCTGCGACCGCTCGAAGGGTCGGTATCCTCATAGCCATCGGTGGCTCACCGCTCCGCCCAAATGGTCACCGAGTGGTGGCATCGGGGAGGTTGGCCCCAGCCCGCGGACGGCTGACGCGTGACAACAAGCAGCCGAGCGTCCACGACAACAGACCGATGATGAACAGGCCGGGGGCCAGCGGCGCGAGCCCATCATAGGAGTCGTCGATACAGATGATGAGCTTCAATGCGATGCACAGATTGACCAGCGCGAGCCCCGAGAAGACCAACGAGAGCAGATGCGCGAACAAGTGTCCCATCATGTCGGCCTCGCATCGGTATTGACGGTCGGGGCTCTCGCAGTCGGTTGCCACACTCCCAGTTTGCGCCGGGAAACTCCCGTTGGGAAGCCGACGAGGAAGCTCGAGAGCAGAATGAACCAGAAGTACACAGGATAAAGTGGGAGCAGCGGCACGAGGTGAAGGTGCGTGCGCCAGGATCGGCCATCGATGAGCAGGGCCGCCAGGAACTGAAGCGAGAAGAGGATCAAGCCGGTCACCACCATGGCCAGCAGGTTGATGTGCGCAACGACGTCATTGTGCGTGAGCGTGCGCGTTGCGGCAGCATAGAGCGTCACCACTGTGATTGCCAACATCGTCAGCACCCACAGGATGTTGGCCAGCGTCACGATGACGATCGGCAAGTGACGCGCGCCCCGTGTCAAGGCTGTTGCGCCATAATCCCGCAAGGCTTGGCCCAGGCCGGAACTCCAGCGCCGCCGCTGCCGCCACAGCGCCTGCACGGTCGGCGCCATCTCGACCTCCGCAGCCCAGCGGCTGTGATACGCGAGGCGCCAGCCGGACAACTGCAGACGCCAGCTCGCATCGATGTCCTCGGTGGCCTTGTCGGAATTGAAGCCACCGACGGCCTGGAGTGCGGCCACGCGGTAGGCCACGATGGCGCCAGATACCGTCATGAGGCCGCCCCAGATTGTTTCAGCCGCCTTGATGAGGGAAATGACGGCGAGATAGTCGAGTTCCTGGAAGCGCCCCACGAGGCTGCCGTTGGCGACGGGCCAGATCTTTCCAGTCACCGCGCCGACCTCGGGCGCGTCGAACTCGGCGAGCATGCTGCGCCAGTCCTTGCTGCAGATCTCGGTATCGGCGTCCAGACACACAACGACCGGAGTAGTCACGCTGCTCATGGCCGTCTTGAGCGCACCCGCCTTGCCTTGTCTCAGCGGCAGGCGCAACACGCTCACACCCGCGGGCAGGGGCTCGTCTTCCCCGATCGAGATCGCAGAGCCGTCGTCGACGAGGATGACTGCGCTAGGGGCTGGCCTGATGCCATCCAGACTGCGCGCGGTGCGGAGCGCTCTGTCGGGCTCGCCATAAAATGGCACCAGCACGGTGAAGGGTGGCAACGCGGCCTCCGACGCGCGGCCTTTGCGGACCATGCGCGCGACATAGACGAGACTGGTCAAGGTCCACAGCACGCTGACCGCATAGGCATAGACGAGGAGCGCCTCGGAGACCTCTGTAAACTGACCGTTGAATGTAGCCAGCAGCCCCTGCCATTCGTGGTCCAGAAGCCAGAGATAATCGCGGATCAACTCATTCATGTCAGAACAAATCTCCGAACTGCTCTGTGACCTTATCGGTCGCACCGTGCACCTCGGCATCGTGAGGATAGCTCTGGCGCACGGACTTGCTGCGCTGGATCGCTTCGGCCCGATGACCGCGTAGAGCCTCGACCAGGGCGCGCGATAGCTCGGCCTCCGGATGCCCCTGGTAGGGCTTGTCCAGCTGCGCGAGTGCGGCCTCGATCAACTGAGCCGATCCGCTTTGCCTCGCCCGCGGCAAGAAGGCAAGCCACCAGCGCTGTCGCAGGATCGGATCATCGGGCAGTGCCAGCGGCAATGCTTCATCGGCGCGCGTCACCGACAGCCGGTGGATTCGCATGGTATGGCGCTGGGGTGCTGCCAACTGCGGAGCATCGAACTGGAGGAAGGCGGTGAAGCCCGCCTGCCTTGCCAATTTCTCCGCCTCGTCGTTGAATGACCCATACGGCCAGGTCAGAACGCGGGGCAACTCTGCCCCCATCCGCGCGATGGCTTTGCGCGAGACGACGAGATCGTCGAGCCGGCGGGTGGCCCACTCCTGGTCCGTCTCCGACCGCCCTGCAGTGCTCCAAAGCCGGGTGGTCATGGCAGGGCCGGTCGAATTCGCCTCGCCATCCTCCGGACCCCAGAAATGCAGGTCGTGCGTGTGCGACGAGAAGCCCACGAGGCCCGAAGACTGGAGGGTGCGGATTTCTTCGGAGTTGAGAATTGGATCGGCTATGCCGTAGTCGTCGAGGCTCTGGCGTTGACCATCCTGACCGACGAGATGAGTGATCAGCGCGATCGAATAGGGATAGCCGCGTGCAACGGCTCGCGGGTGGAAGTGCTTGAGGATCGATTGCGAGCCGTCGTCGATGGTCAGGACCACGGGACGCTCCGGCAACTGGGTCGCATCCTCCGCGATCATGAACGCCTCGAGTTGCCGCAGCGTGATCGGCGTGAAGCCCGCCGTCTTCAGGAAGGAAAACAGGCGCTCGATGTAGGCGGTACTGTTGTACCAGACCGTCGGCCCGCTTTCGAGCGCGCCATCATTGAAGCGGTGCATCGCGAGAACGGGTATCAGCCCCGACTTTGCGTCAAGGGCGTTGGAACGGTAGAGTTCGGCAAGGCAGACGAGCGTCCACATATTGGCGTCGGGGGCGAACTGCGCGGGCGCGAGGCGACGGCTTGCCGGAATTGCAGGGGCCGGTGGCGGATCGAGTTCGACCTCATCGGTATTGGCATGGGGAGCCGGCGCGAGGTCTGGCCAGCGCTTGATCACTCGCCCGAGCTTGGCGAAGTCTGCCTGGCTCCACTGGTTGTGATGATACCACGTCATGCCCGTCAGCTTGTGGGCGGACAGTTCCCCAAGCCCGGCTTCGATCGCCGCGTCGGCTTGCGTGATGTCGAACGTCGGGCGCACCCCCGTTACACCCGACAGCCAAAACGGCAACGGACGTAGGGACTCCGCGACAAACGCCGGCGATTCGTTCCAATCCGCCCAATAGAGCATAGGTTGCACGTCATCGAGCCCGACCTGACCCAGGCGGCGATAGCTCTGGGCAACCTCCTTGAACTGCCAAGGCAGGATGAAGGCTGTCCATTCGAGCCCCGGATGCGACCGCCGCGTCTCGATGATCGTTTCGCTGATCCAGTCGGCGACGACTTTGGCGCGCAAGTCGTCCCAGACAGCACGGGCGAGGGGCTCGGCCATCGCCTCCGCCGACCATTTGCGACCCATTTCCGCTTCGAAGCGGCGGGCAAGCGGCCCTGCGGCGCCATCGTCGCGATCATTGTAACGAATCCAGTCCAGTGCGATCCCGTCGAAGGGGTAGGCGGCGATCAGCTTAGCCAACAGCGCTTGTTGGCGGACCCGAGCTGCTGGGACAGCAGGATCAACGAACGCCTCGCCGTCCTTGCCGGTGTAGACGTGGCCGGGAACTTGCTCTGCCATTACGGCATCTTGGAACGTCGGCCACCATGCGAAAGTCTCGATGCCCGAGGCCTTGGCGCGCGCCAGAAACTCGACCAGCCAGTCCGAGTTCTCCCAGCCCTTGGCTGTCACTTCACCAGGCAGCGCGACCAGCAGTTCACCCGAGCGCAAGGTCTCTCCGGTGCGCGCGCTCACGTACGTGTTTTCGTCCTGCTTCACGAGCAGATAGATGCGGGTGACGCCTGCCTCTTTCGCCGAGTTCAGCAGCCAGACCCAACCACCCTGCGTGACGTTCTCCGTCGTCCGCACAACGATAGAATGTGGGATCAGAGCGGGCGCGCCGGCTGCAGCTTCCTGCGCACGGGCATTGCCAGGGGTGCCAAAGCTCAGAGCCAGAATCAGTCCGAACAAGGCACGGATGCTGCCGAAAACCATTAGGGGGAGGCGCCTACGCTGCCTTCTCATTCCGTGACACTCCAAGCGGTTCGATGCGGCACCTGGCGAAGAAATCCCGACTGAACGCCGTCGGATTGTACGCGAACCGCTATCGGTACGACGTGACAGCAACCTGAATACGGCCATTGAACGGCGGCGCCATGACACGGGCCCTGTTTCCTCATGCATTGCGGTTGCTTCATTCCTTGTAGCCGCCCAAACCCCGCAGCACCACTGTTGCCTCAAGCCCACCGTTCTTGCCGTTGGCGATGGTCAAACGTCCGTCGATCTGTCCAACGATATCGCGGACGATCGACAGCCCCAGACCAGAGCCGGGCTTGGAGAGATCGAGGCGCCGGCCCCGGTCGGTGAGGTCTGGCAGATCGTCGGCCGCCACGCCCGGTCCGTCATCTGAAACGACGATGCGAACCTCCCCCTCGATGACCCGCGCGCTGATCTCGACGCGGCTTTGCGCCCACTTGCGGGCGTTATCGAGCAGATTGCCGAAGATCTCGGACACGGCCATCGCATCGGCAGTAACAGAAAGATCGGGGATATCGACCTCCCAGGCCAACTCGTGGCCTCGCGGCAGCCGCTTGAGGCTCTCGACCAGCATTCGGACGATCGGGGCAAGGCGTGTGGGCGTCGTCACCGATCGGACCGTCATGCTGCGCGCCAGGGCCAGCTCGCGTTCGACGTGGCGGTGCATCGTCGCGGCGTATTGGGCAAGCTCACGGGCCAGCGCCTGATCGCCCCGGTCGGCAAGCTCCTCGGCCATCACCGAAATGGCGGTAATCGGTGTCTTGAGGCCGTGGGCTAAGTCGGCCGCGCGCTGGCCGGCCCGTACAGCGGCCTTGTCGCGATCATCGAGAAGTTGGTTCAGGTCCTGCACGAGACGGGCGACCTCGCGGGGGTAGAGCCCGGCAAGCCTGTACACACGCCCGCTGCGGAGTTCGGCAAGGTCGGATCGGAGCCGCGACAGCGGAGCCAGCCCGACACTGACAGCGAGCGCGAAGGCGACGAGCAGCAGCGCCCCGAGCAGCATCAGCATCCACGATATTTCGCTGCGAAAACCGCGCACTGCCAAGTCGAATTCGCTACGATCCTGAGCCGCAGACAAACGGAGTTGGATGGGACCTCCGTCGCGCTGAACGACGATCTGCCGTTCAATGGCGATCAGCAAGCGGCCTTGCGGCCCGATCACCTCATGCTCGTGCTGCCCACCGGCAAGGTCGTCGGCAGGAAGCGTGAGGGTTTCGTCCCACAGCGAGCGGGACCGTTCAACGACGCGGCTCGTGGTTTGGACCTGCCAATAGCTGCCGCTGAACGGCTGCGCGTAACGCTGGTCGAGAGGCTGGCGGCCGAGCACGAGTCCACCATCCGGCGCGACCGTCAGTCCGGCCATCAACTCGCGGACGTCCGCTTCCAGCACGGTGACGAGGCGGCGTTCCGCATGATGCTCGAACATCGAGACGAGCATGCCCCCAGCAGCACTCAGCGCAACCAGGATGGTGACCATCGCAGCAAGGACGAGGCGCAGGCGGATCGAGCGGCCGGGAATTGCCATCTTACGACTGTTGTCCCTCGGCATCGACGTAGTAGCCGAAGCCGCGGCGCGTTCTGATGAAATCGGCACCGAGCTTTTTGCGCACGCGCGCCACCAGCACCTCGACGGCGTTGCTGTCGCGCTCGATCTGCTCGCCATAGACGTGCTCGGTCAATTCGAGCTGCGAGACGGCCCGGCCACGCTGGTGCAGCAGATAGCTGACGAGCCGGAACTCCAGCGGAGACACGTCGACGAGTGCGCCATCGACGCTGATCGTCATATGCCGCGTGTCCAGCGCCACGGAGCCCGCCCGCAGAATTGGCGCGGCCCCTCCTCCTGCGCGCCGCACGAGTGCCCGCAAGCGAGCCACGAGTTCCTCCATCTGGAACGGCTTGGGCAGGTAATCGTCAGCACCTGCATCGATACCCTCGACGCGCTCCATCCAAGTCCCCCGCGCGGTCAGAATCAGCACAGGCATCGCGCGTCCGGAGGCTCGCCACCGCTTCAGGATCTGCAGCCCATCCATCTGTGGCAGGCCGAGATCGAGGATCACCGCATCGAACGTCTCGCTGTCGCCGCGGTACCAAGCGTCTTCGCCGTCGTTGGCAAGGTCGACGATAAACCCCGATCGTTCCAGCGCGCGGGCGATGCGACTGGCGATGCCGGGCTCGTCCTCGATCAAGAGAATGCGCATCATTTGCCCTCGACTTTGAGGACCTGCATGTCGCGCGCGTCGACATAGAGTTCAAGAAAGCGGTTGTCGGGCGTGACCAGCTTGATCTCGTAGAGCCACCGGCCGCCGTCGCGTTCGAGTTCGATGCCGACGATCTCGCCGGGATGCGTTTGGCTCACGTGCCTGATGATATCGGCCAGCGGCCGTATCTCGCCAGCGGCTCGCGCTTGTGCCGCGGCCTCGTGGTCGTGGTCGTCTTCGTGATCCCCCTCGTCGTTGGCACCATCGCGACCGCGCTGCTTGCGGTCGGCAAGCGCGATGCGTGTCCCACCGCCGGCCAACACGATGGCCAGCAATCCGAACACGGCGCTGCGGCGGGACACATCCATGCAAATCCTGCTGAGATCGGTTGTCGAGGTCCGTACTCGAGACGCACCTGGGAAACCCTCCTAGCACCTCGAACCTGACAGGCGGCTGACATTTGCCTGTCGGAGAGATGACCGCTGGCATCAGGTGGCTGTCATCGCCCGCTCGCTAGGTCTCCGTCATGTCGGTTGCGCTGATGCAGCTGGCTTGAAGCTCTTTCAAGGAGAGACCCGATGGCTACGAAGTCGATCATCCTCGCGGTGGCACTTGTCACTGGTGCAGCGTTCACTGCTCCCGCATTTGCCGACAATGATGATAACTGCAAGCCCGCTACCAACGGCCCGTGGCTGCCGGTCGAGGAGGCCCGCACCGCTCTCGAGGCGCAGGGCTACCAGGTTCGCAAGATCGAGAGCGAAGACGGCTGCTACGAAGTCTATGCGACCGCCAAGGGCGGCGAGCGGGTCAAGCTGTTCCTCGATCCGACCACGCTGAAGGTTCTGGGAAGCAAGGACCCGTCGTGATGCCTGCCACGCGCAGACAGGATGCGGCAGCCGGCGGCGAGAGGCCGTCGGCGACCGTGCCGGTGTGGGATTTCTTCATCCGGGTCTTCCACTGGAGCCTCGTCATCGCCTTCGCCGTAGCCTTCGTGACCGCAGACGAATGGGACCGCGTGCACGAGTATGCCGGTTATGCCGCCGCCGGGCTGGTCGTCTTGCGCATCGCTTGGGGCTTTGCCGGCTCCCCGCACGCGCGCTTCTCCGATTTCGTGCGTGGGCCGAGAGCCATCTTTGGTTACCTCGCCGACATGCTCGCGGGACGGGAGCGGCGATACCTCGGCCACAACCCGGCTGGTGCTGTGATGATCCTTGCGCTGCTGGCCGCAATCCTTGGCCTCGGGGTCACGGGATACATGATGACGCTGAACGCCTATTGGGGCGCCGAGTGGCTGGAGGAGACCCACGAAGTGATGGCCAACGGCATGCTCGTCCTCGTCGGCTTGCACGTCTTGGGCGTCGTGATCGAGAGCCTGCGCCACGGCGAGAACCTCGTCATGGCCATGATCACCGGCCGAAAGCGGACGCCATGACGCAGCCCCGATGCGACGGATCGAGAGACGCACCGTCGTTTCATCGATGCCGGACAGCGAACCGGAATGGACTTGTGACCTGAAAGGCTACAGCCATGATGATCAGGAGCGCTCTCCCCGTTTTCGCAGTTCTTTTCTCAGTGCCAATCCAGGTGCGGGCGGAGGAGCCTGCGATGACCTACTTCGAAAAGTGCATCCGCTGCCATGGCGATATGGCGGGCTTCACCGAGCACAGCCTGCGCCTGTCGGAGGGCAGTGCCGTATTGAAAGGGAGCGGCGAGAAACTGGTATCATTTCTTCCCCGTCACGTCCGGTTGTCGCGGGAAGAGATCGAGAGCCTGCGCAAGGGTATGGCCGCGCATCTGGAGAAGCGGCGCGGACAGTGAAGGATGGACGGGCGGCGACCTCGTCGGAGCCGCCCGTCCTGAACGGATCAGCCCTACTTTGCCGGCAGCGTCTGCGCGTAGGTCAGCACGTCGATGGCGTCTTGCAACGGGAACGCACGCAGGTTGACCATGGCGGCACCCGGATGTGCGTTGCGGATCTTGTGCAGGACTTCGGCCGGCAGCGCCTGCGCTTCGGTGCCGACGTAACCCGGTTCGCCCGGCTTGCCCCAGTCGAGCAGGCGGCCGTCGAAGCCGTGACAGGTGGCGCAGATCGTCTGGAAGATCTCAGCACCGCGCTTGGGATCGCCCTTGGCTTTGGCGCTCGCCCGCTCGATGTAGCGATCCGTGTCGTGCTGACCTTCGCGCACGAACGCAGCAAGCCGCGCCAATTCCTCGTCGCGGATCATCTCGGGCGTGTAGTTGTGGGGGGCTGAACGAACGAGCTTGGCGATGGCGGCAGGCGTCATCTTCTGGGCAGCCCGGATGCCCTTGATGCCGGTGAACCGCTCGCCCGTGCCGTAGAGCCCATCCTTACCCTTGTAGTCCCAGCCGTGACATTCCACGCAGCGCCACGTCGTGGCCCCTTTGCGCTTGGAGCCTGCCGGATAGGCCGGATTGGTGCCTTCGGGTTTTTTGCGGTCGAGTGCGTCCCACCAGGTGTCATAAATCCGGCCGCCGGCTGCCAGCGTCCACGCTTTGGTCGGTTTGCCGGGGGCCCCGTGGACGACGCTCTGCTGGTCGGCGGTGTGCTCCGGCTGTTCGGCGTAGGCCGTGCCGGCGGTTGCCAGGAGGCAGGCCGCGATGGTCGTCGCCCAACTCAGTCTTGCTCGTGTGCTCATTCTTTTCCCTCGCTCATGACGTGATCGGCGCCTCCCTCACTGGAGATCGACGATCGCTTCGAACCCGTCTGTTCGCCCGCACGCCGGCGAGACCAGCACGAGGCGTCCGCCCGACTGCCGCAGGATGGTGTCGGCAATGGCGAGCCCGAGGCCGGCTTCGAAGATGGCCTCGTGGCGATGATCGTGGGTCTCGGCAACCTGGATGAAGAGGTCGCCGTCGACGGTCCCCTCGGTATAGACGCGAAAGGCTTCCGTATCGGCAAAGCCCGGTGCCAGCGGCGCGGAAT
>JBGSQO010000165.1:0-1927 GCA_041738055.1 Filomicrobium sp. | reverse complement strand
GCGGCGGCCGCCCATGGAGGCCGCCGGCCTGCGTCGTGCCGGCTACGAGCCCGCTAGAGCGCGAAGCCGTAGACGTAGACCGGGATTGCCGTGACGCCCGTGACCAGCATCCAGACCATGCCGATGCGGCCCCAGAAGCGGTGCCTGGCGCTGAACGGGACAGGTGCCGGCGGGTTCGGGAAACGGCGCAGGGAGACGAGGATCAGGCCGACCCAGACGAAGATCGTGGTGATCGCGAAGAACGTGTGGAAATAAATCCAGAAGTTCAGCGTTCCGGTGCCGGCGTAGCGGCTGGCGGCCGTGGCCGCGAAGATGCCGCCCTGCAGTCGCAGGTTGTACTCGAACAGGCCGACGACGGCACCGAGCAGCACCGCCAGGGCGATCTGCAGCGTCTTGTGGAGCCGGTAGCGGCCGGTGCGCGCGAGGCGCCAGTTGTAGAAGACGAGCGGGACCACCGCGCCCAGCGCCAGGATCACGAGGTCCATCAGCAGGTCGGCGCGTGTACCGAGGATACCGCTTGGAAGCATTGACGCTTTCCCCGCTGGCAGGGTCGTGATGCAGCAGCGCCATGGTACTCCCGGACGCCCGACTGCCGCAGGTGGACCGGCACGCCGTCGCGAGCGCCAGCTGCGTTCCTCAGAACTCGTAGAGCGTGGTCACGACGATTCCATCGCCTTCAGTCACTTCGCATAGCCGTCGCTCGGATCGGGCCTTCAGCCCGAATGGAGGACTGGTCAGAACCACGCCACTTCCGACGCGCAGTCGTGTATCGGGTCCGGTCGGCTTGTCGAGGTTGTGAGGAAAATCGGGGCGGGCGGGTAGGTGCTCGCTGACGACGGCGAACCGGTAGCTGCTGGCGAGCCGGGGCAACGCAGCCGCCAGGCGATCGTTGGAGAGATGCTGCAGCACCTGGCGCACGAAGACGATCTCGGCTCGTGGAAGCTCGTCGCTGGCGAGGTCCAGTACCCTGAAATCAACCTCGAGGCCGCCATATCTCGCGCGGTTGCGTTCGATGAGCCCGGAGACGATGTCGCAGGCCACATAGTGGCTGCAGTAGGGCCGAATCTGGGAACCGATGGCGAAGTCGCCGCAGCCGAGATCGACCACGCTCGGCTTGTTCTCGAACGACTGGAGGAAGGACCCAACGGCGCCCACGTAGCGCTGCACCACCGCGGGACTATGCGAACCGGTCCCGGAAAAGTAGGAATCGGCCGGATCCGCCGAACGGCCCCAGACGCCGCTCTCGTAGACTTTCGTGAACACCTGCTCCGTGGACAGGCCGCCATACTCGCGGGCCAGCCAGCGCCGCGTATAGCCATCCCGAAGTGCATCGTAGGCAGCGCGAGGCAGCACGCGCTTGAGCAGATCTGTGCCAAGGCCCATCAAGAGATCATGCCGCAGGATTGTTACGACCAGACGTAGGGCGTGGTGGCACGGATCGGCCCAGCCCGCACGTTCGATCAGTCCGCGCCGACCCTGCCACGGCGTCTGGCCAAAGCGCCGGCGCCTCTCGTGAGGCGGCGCCCGGTCAGAACCGGAACGTGTAATTGAACTTCAGCGTGGTCTCGGCGAAGAACGGCTGGAAGTTGCCGAAGGCGTCCTCGCGCCAGTCGTAGTTCACGACGAGGTAGGCGCTCTGGCCCGGGGTCGGCAGCCAGCGCAGCCGGCTGTTGAGGCCGAGGCGCCCCGAGACGTTGTCGTACTGGGCGACGTTGAGCCAGGCCCAGTGCACGGTGAAGGCGACGTTGGCGGTGAACGCGTAGACCTTCGCGGTGAAATCCTGCGTCGGCATGCGCAGTTCGTTGGTCTGGTACTGCGTGCTGAAGAACAGGTTGCGGTTCGGGCGCCAGGCGACGCCGACCCGGGTGTCGACGCGTCTGCCGTCGAAGAAGCCACCGCGCTCGAGGTCCCAGGTCAGCGAGACGCC
>JBGSQO010000032.1:0-7742 GCA_041738055.1 Filomicrobium sp. | reverse complement strand
TCTGAGGCGGCCGATGTGGACGTCGACGGTGCGCTCGTCGACGAAGGCGTCGCGGCCCCAGACGCCGTCGAGCAGCTGCGCGCGCGACAGCACCCGGCCGGGGCTTTCCATCAGGAACTCCAGGAGGCGGAACTCGGTCGGGCCGAGGCGCACTTCGCGCAGGCCGCGCGTGACGCGGTGGGCGGCTCGGTCCAGCTCGATGTCGAAGACCTTCAGCACGTCGGCCATGCGGTCGGGCGACGCGCGGCGCAGGATCGCCTTCACCCGCGCCATCAGCTCCGGTACGGAGAAGGGCTTGACCACATAGTCGTCGGCGCCGGTCGACAGGCCACGAATGCGGTCGGCTTCCTCGCCACGGGCGGTCAGCATGATGATCGGGATGTTGCGCGTGTCGGGCTTGGAACGCATACGGCGGCACAGCTCGATGCCGGACACCGATGGCAGCATCCAGTCGAGCAGGATGAGGTCGGGCCGCTCTTCGGCAAGCAGAACTTCCGCCTCCTCACCGGTCTCGGCGTGGGCGACGCGAAAGCCCTCGCTCTCGAAATTGTAGCGGAGGAGCTCCGCCAGGTGGGTCTCGTCCTCGACGATCAGAAGCCGTGCGCTCATCGATATACCCATGTCGCCTCAGTTCATTCCGCCACTCGACCCGGCCGTTGCGACTGCCGAGAACGTTGCGTCAGAATTTCGTTTGGTTGGTATCAGTTACTCGCCACCCGTGATCAGCGTGGTACTCGTCTGGTCCTGTTTCGGCCGGTCGGCGAGCAGCATCTCGCCGGTCACCAGGAAGTGGATCGTCTCGGCGATATTCGTCGTGTGGTCGCCGACGCGTTCGATGTTCTTGGCGCCGAACAACAGATGGGTCGCGATACCGATGTTGCGCGCGTCCTCGATCATGTACGTCGACAGCTCGCGGAACAGCGAGTTGTACATGGCGTCGATCTGCTCGTCGTCCTCCCACACCATGCGGGCGCGCTCGGCATCGCGGGCGGCGTAGGAGTCGAGCACGTCCTTCAACTGGCGCAGCGCCAGCTCGACCATGTGGCGCATGCCGCCGATCAGCAGCTTGGGGCGCTGCTCGCCGGCAATCGCCAGGGCGCGCTTGGCCATGTTCTTGCCGAGGTCGCCGATGCGCTCCAGGTCGGAGGCGATGCGCATGGCGCCTAGGATGTGGCGCAGCTCGGCCGGAGTCGGTGGATGGGCCGTAATCATGCTGACGACCTGCGCTTCGATCTCCCGCTCGAGCGTGTCGATCTGGCGGTCGGAGTTGATCACGGTTTCGGCAAGCCGGGGATCGCGGTGCTCCAGCGCGACGAAGGCGAGATCGAGCTGCTGTTCGGCCAGCCCACCCATCTTGGCAATCTTGCGATCGAGGAGCGTGATGCCCTCGCGCGCGCTCGCCGGCTCGTGCATGCCCAATTCCGTCACCTCCCGTCGTCCCAGACCGGGACCGTCGTGGCCTCGCCCGCGTTCAGCCCATCATTACTGCATAGAATTCTGACGTCTGCAATTCGATCGGGGCCGCGGGTGTTAGCGGTGCCGGGCGACATAAGCTGCCGCCCGGAGCCTCGTTGCCTGCCGTATCAGCCGAAGCGGCCGCCGATGTAGTCCTGCGTGCGCTTGTCGACCGGCGCGTTGAAGATCTGCGTCGTGTCGCCCAACTCGACCAGGATGCCGAGGTGGAAGAACGCTGTCCGCTGGGAGACGCGCTGCGCCTGCGCCATGGAATGCGTGACGATGACGATCGTGAAGTTCCGGCGCAGCTCCATCATCAGCTCTTCGACCTTCGCCGTGGCGATCGGGTCGAGAGCCGAGCAGGGCTCGTCCATCAGGATCACGTCGGGCTTGGTGGCAATGGCGCGGGCGATGCACAAGCGCTGCTGCTGGCCGCCGGAGAGGCCCGTGCCCGAATCCTGGAGACGGTCCTTGACCTCCTCCCAGAGGCCGGCCTTCTGCAGGCTCGTCGTCACCAACTCCTCAAGTTCGGCCTTCGACCGTGTCAGGCCATGGATCTTGGGACCGTAGGCGATGTTCTCGAAGATCGACTTCGGGAATGGGTTCGGCTTCTGGAACACCATGCCGACGCGGGCGCGCAGTTCCACGACGTCGATCGCCGGGTCGTAGATATCGCGACCGTCGACCTCGATCTTGCCGGTCACGCGGCAGATCGGGATCGTGTCGTTCATGCGGTTGATGCAGCGCAGGAAGGTCGACTTGCCGCAACCCGACGGACCGATGAAGGCCGTGATGGCGTGCTGCGGGATGTCGATCGACAGGTTCTTGATGGCGTGCTTTTCGCCATAATACACGTCGACGTTGCGGGCGGTCACCTTGCTGGCGACGTCTGTCTTCTTGGCTGCTGCAGCCTGGACCCCGGCCGTATCCATTTTCTAAGCTCCTTGCTTGTACTGTTGCCGAACACCCTCGGGGCTCGGCGCTGAATTGTCATTGCGCTCCGTCACCAGCGGCGCTCGAACCGCTTGCGCAGCCAGATCGCGGTGCCGTTCATCACGAAGAGCACGACCAGCAGAACCATGATCGCGGCTGCCGTCTTGGCCTGGAAAGCGGCCTCAGGCAGATCCGACCAGATGAAGATCTGGGCGGGCAGGGCGGTCGCGGAGTCGGTCAGGCTGCCCGGTACGTCGACCACGAAGGCCAACATGCCGATCATCAGCAGCGGGGCCGTCTCACCGAGCGCGTGCGCCATGCCGATAATGGTTCCGGTCATGATGCCCGGCATCGCCAAGGGGAGGACGTGGTGGAACACGGCCTGCTGCTTGGAGGCGCCGACGCCGAGGGCGGCTTCCTTGATGGAGGGCGGCACCGCCTTCAAGGCTGCCCGCGAGGCGATAATGATGGTCGGCAAGACGAGCAGGCCGAGCACCAAGCCGCCAACGAGCGGAGCAGAGCGGGGAAGCCCGAAGAAGTTGAGGAACACCGCCAGACCTAAGAGACCGAACACGATCGAGGGGACGGCTGCAAGGTTGTTGATGTTGATCTCGATGATATCGGTAAACCAGTTCTTGGGAGCGAACTCCTCAAGATACACCGCCGCCAGCACGCCCACGGGCAAGCAGATGGCCAGCGTCACCGAGAGCATCAGGATCGAACCCATCAGCGAGCCGAGGATGCCGGCCAGCTCCGCCTCGCGGCTATCGCCGGAGGTGAAGAAGATGGTGTTGAAGTGGTTCTGGACCTTACCTTCGGCCTTGAGCCGCTCCAGGAACGCGATCTCGTAGTCGGAGATCTTCCGGTTGGCTTCCGGGCGCGTGTAGGTCACGACCTCCCAGGAGCCGGGCTGGGCATCCGCCGTCGACTTCAACGGCAGGACGACCGTGCCCTTGGCGTCGGCGTTGCCGATACTCGTCAGCTTGACCAGACCGCCGTTCATGGCGACCAGAAGGCTCGGCAGGTTCGCGTCCATTTCCTCGGCGACGCCGGGCTTGTTCACCCGAGCCTCGAGGCCGGCGATCTCCTCCTTGATGCGGGCAGCCCAAGCCGGATCACCCCGCTCGGCGCGGCGCAGGTCGAACCGAAGCACGTCGATGCGGTCGGCGAGCGCCTTCTTGACGCGGACCAGGTCATCGGCGAAGTCGTTCGAGGAGGTCAGCAACGTGATCTCGCCCGTCGTCCCGTTCGGCGTGACGATGCCGCGACCGGGGAACGTCTCGATCTTGGTCTCGCTGCCCTTGAGGTAGAGGTCCGCGTCGTCCGAGAGAAGGAAGCGGGCCTTGATGGTCTGGCCGATCAGCGACGGGTCGGACGCCAACGTCTCACGCAATTCGTTGGCGGCACCCGAGCTGAGCAGACCGTCCAACTTCTTCTTTGCCGTGCGGCCTTCGACGCCGGGCACGGCAGCCCGCAGCGTATCGCGGGACAGCGTGAAGTAATCGGCGCTGCGGATGACCGCCGGGTCCTTCGTGGCCTTCGGGTCGATGTCCTCGGCCTTTACGGGCACGTCGAGGACGAGGGAGTGCTGCCAGAAAGCCGGGAGGCCCTTCATGACGATGTCGGAGACCACGGCGATGACGAAGATCGCCGTGATGGCCAACGAGAGGGCGCCATAGGCGCGGAACATGGCTTCCGACCGGTACCGCTTCTTGACCCGAGCCTTGAAGGCGTCGGAGGTCATATCGCTCGGTTGGATCGCGGAGGATGAGGCTGCTGATGTGTCAGTCATATTGCTCACGATACTTATGGGCGATGCGGTTGGCGACGAGGTTCAGCATCAGCGTGACGAAGAAGAGGACGAAGCCCAGCGCAAAGGCGGCAAGCGTCTTGGCGCTGTCGAACTCCTGGTCGCCGACAAGGATGGTCTTGATCTGAACCGTGATGGTCGTGACGGCGTCGAGCGGATTGAACGTCAGGTTGGCGGCGAGTCCGGCGGCCATGACGACGATCATGGTTTCACCGATGGCGCGGCTGATCGCCAACATGAAGGCCGAGACGATGCCGGCGAAGGCGGCCGGCAGGATGACCTGGCGGATCGTCTCCGACTTGGTGGCGCCCAGCGCATA
Source organism: Filomicrobium sp. (assembly GCA_041738055.1). Lineage (GTDB taxonomy): Bacteria > Pseudomonadota > Alphaproteobacteria > Rhizobiales > Hyphomicrobiaceae > Filomicrobium. Next base: position 3,225 of record JBGSQO010000032.1, on the reverse strand, counting down.
GGCACCGTCGCGGAGCGACTGGGGCACTGCGTTGATTACGTCGTCGGACAGGGACGAGATGAAGGGGATGATCATCATGCCCATGACGAGACCGGCGGCCAGCGCGCTCTCGGAGGCGACGTCGAGGCCATAATACTCACCCGCAGCGCGGATCATCGGCGCCACCGTGAGGGCGGCAAAGAAGCCGAGCACCACGGTCGGGATACCGGCGAGGATCTCCAGCACCGGCTTGGCGAAGGCGCGCAGCCGGGGGCTGGCATACTCGGCCAGATAGATGGCGGAGAAGACGCCGAGAGGACCGGCCACGAGGATGGCGATGAACGTGATGAGCAGTGTGCCGGTCAGCAGCGGGATGAAGCCGAACGCGGTCTTGATTTCGCCCTGGTCGGCGCGCATGGCCGCCTGCGGGTTCCACTCGGTGCCGAACAGGAATTCCGGGATGGTTGGACGGCCCTTCAGGGCGGGATCGAAGAAGAAGCGGTAGGTCTCGAACATCACCGAGAAGACGATGCCGATGGTGGTCAGCACGGCGACGAGCGCGCACGCGCCGAGCACGACCATGACGAAGCGCTCGACCCAGTGGCGGGCGCGGAAGCGCAGCGAAATCTGCCAAAAGCTGGCGACCAGGGCGGCGAGGCCGGCGGCGAGACCACCGAATATGATGACGTTGTCGCCCGTGCTCTGAGTGGCCAGGGCTGCGGCGGCCGCATCCTTGAGGGCGGCGGACGGCTCTCCGGCAAACTGACCGGCGGCGACGCGGACGACGTCCCGGAGCACGACACTGCGCTGCAGCGGATCGTTCAGCACCTCGGGAGGGAAAAAGCCAAGTGCGGCTTCCTGTGCAAGGTAGCGCACAAGGGGTACGCCGACCATGTAGATGAGCGCCATTGGCGCCAGCACGCCAAGCGCCACGAAAAGTCCGTGGTAGATCGGCAGGGAGTGCAACTCTGCAAAACTTCCGCCGGCGACAGAATAGGAGCGCGAGCGGCCCACAAAAAATGCCGCCGTCAGCAACAGCAGCATCAAACCCACGTACATCAGTGTCATCTCAGCCTCGCCCGTTCCACCGCGCCCGCCTCAAGGCATGGAAGGGCCGGGCACGGAAAACCGCGCCCGGCCCTCTCTTCTGCTTAGTTCAGCTTGGCGCCGTCGAGCGCGGTCAGCGCCGTGACGGAAGCGCGAACCTTGGCCAGCTCATCCTTCGGCAGGGCGACGAGGCCCTTCGAAGCAAGGTAACCGTCGGCGCTCAGAGCCTTCTCCGAGACGTACTCGGCGATGAACTTGTCGAGGCCGGCGATGACGCCGATGTGCTGCTTCTTCACGTAGACGAACAGCGGGCGGGCGCCCTTGTACTTGCCGCCCGAGATGTCGTCATAGTTCGGCTCGACGCCCTCGATGGCGACGCCCTTCAGCTTCGCCGTGTTCTCCTCGAGGAAGGAGTAGCCGAAGATGCCGAACGCGTTCTTGTTGCCCTCGAGCTTCTGGACGATCACGTTGTCGTTCTCGCCAGCCTCGACGTAGGCGCCGTCCTTGCGGATCGACTTCCACACCTTATCGAAGGCCTTGACGTCAGACGTCTTGAGAGCCTTCAGGGTGTCGAAACCCTCGGCGCCCTTCTCCATGAACAGCTCGTGGAAGCTATCGCGCGTGCCCGAGGTCGGCGGGGGACCGAGGACCTCGATCTTGATGTTCGGCAGCGAAGCGTCGATGTCCGACCAGTTCTTGTAGGGGTTGGCAACGAGCTTGCCGTCCTTGTCGGGAACCATCTCGGCGAGGGCCTGGAAGACCTGCTTGCGGGTCAGGCCGACCTTCGGGCCTTCCTTCGACTGGGCGAGCGTCAGGCCGTCGATGCCGACCTTCAGCTCGATGATGTCGGTGACGCCATTCTTCGTGCAGAGCTCGAACTCGGCCTTCTTCATGCGACGCGAAGCGTTAGTCGCGTCAGCCTTGTCGACGCCCACGCCTTCGCAGAAGATCTTCATGCCGCCGCCGGTGCCGGTCGACTCGACGATGGGGGTCTTCATGCCCGACGACTTGCCGAACTGCTCGGCAACGGCGGTGGTGAACGGATACACCGTCGACGAGCCGACGATGCGGATCTGGTCGCGAGCCGAAGCGGCGTCTGCGAAAGCGAAAGAGCCCGCGACGGCGACGGCCGCCGTGAGGGCAAGGATCTTGTTGGTCACGCTGATCTCCCTGATCATAACGGGAAGTCCAGGGCTGGCGAAACGTGCGCTCAGCCTCCGGCCACGCCTCCTAGCGTCGGCACGGGCAGTGGTAGACCATCCAGGCTTAGGTTTTGTGACGAATTAACCTGTTGGTTTGAAAACGTTATTTTGATCAGCGCCCAGAGTCTGCAACTGAGCCGCGATCATTCTCGAGTTCATCGAAGATCACGGTAAACGTGGAGCCGGCGCCCAGCTCCGATTTGATGCGCAGGTCGCCGCGGTGGCGCAGGACGACGTGCTTGACGATCGCCAGGCCGAGGCCGGTGCCGCCCTTCTCGCGGCTCGACGCGATATTGACCCGGTAGAAGCGCTCGGTCAGGCGGGGCAAGTGCTGGGCGGCGATGCCGGGGCCGTCGTCGGAAATCTCGATCTTCACCTTGGGGCCATTGCGGCCCACCGGCGGGATGCGCGAAATTGCCACGTCCACGCGCCCGCCCGAGCGGCCGTACTTGACGGCGTTCTGGACGAGGTTCTGGACCACCTGGACGATCTCCTCGCGCTCGCCGCGGATGCGCGCTCCACCACTCAATGTATTGAATTTAAACGTTATATTTGCCGACTCTGCAATCGGCTCCAGGGTCTGGACGACGAATCTGGCCACCTCGTTCAGGTCGACGATCCCCTGGGGGGCGATGTGGGTGCGCATCTCGATGCGCGACAGCGAGAGCAGGTCGTCGACGAGGCGCGTCATGCGCATCGCCTGGCTCCACATGATGGTGAGAAACCGCTCACGGGCCGCTGGGTCGTTGTGTGCTGCCCCCTGCAGGGTCTCGACGTAGCCGCGGAGCGAGGCCAGCGGGGTGCGCAGCTCATGGCTGGCGTTGGCGATGAAGTCGACGCGCATCTGCTCCAGCTTCTGCTGCTCGGTCAGATCGCGGAACGTGAGGAGCAGGACCGGCAGACCCGGGACGTCGCCGGCTTGCGGCAATGGCGCGATGGTCGCTGCGAGATGCCGCTCGACGGGCACGCGCTCGCGGACCTGGACGACGGTGGGTTG
>JBGSQO010000015.1:0-2018 GCA_041738055.1 Filomicrobium sp. | reverse complement strand
CGCGGTCGGGGACTGGCGAGGTGGACGGCGCCCTCGGCCCGCTCGCTCTCGGCCGTCTCGACGGGATCGCGCACCATTTCGGCGACGGGGGAATCCTCGTCCGACAACCGGTTGACGAACGACGTGTTGGCGCCGTTCTCTAAGAGCCGCCGGACGAGATAGGGCAGCAGGTCCTCGTGGCCGCCGACCGGGGCATAGATGCGGCAGGTGCCCGCGAGCCGCCCCTCGGAAATCACCTCCTCGTAGAGCCCCTCGCCCATGCCGTGCAGGCGCTGGAACTCGAAGGGAATGGCGCCGCCCGCAACGTGGGCCGCCGCCAAGGAATGCGCGTTGTGGGTCGCAAACTGAGGAAAGAACGCGCGCCGGTCCGAGATGAGAAGCCGCATCGCCGCCAGATAGGAGACGTCGGTGTGCATCTTGCGGGTGAAGACGGGATAGTCCTCCAGCGCCCGCTCCTGCGCCCACTTGATCTCGCTGTCCCAGTAGGCGCCCTTGACGAGGCGGACGGGAATGCGCCGGCCGTGCCCCTCCGACAGACGCCGCAGCCAGCGGATGACCGGCACGGCGCGCTTGGAATAGGCCTGGACGGCGATACCGAGGCCATGCCAGCCGTCGAGTTCGGGACGCCCGTAGACCCGCCCGAACATCTCGAGCAGCACGTCGAGCCGGTCCTGCTCCTCGGCATCGAAGGTGACGGACAGCCCCTGACCGCGGGCGGCCGACAGCAGTTCCAGCAGCCGCGGTAGAAGCTCGGCGCGCAGCTCATCCTCCTTGCCCGGCTCGAAGCGCGGGTGAAGGGCGGAGAGCTTGATGGACAGCCCAGGCCGCCGCATCAGGGCATCCGGGTGTTGCGTCAGGAGGGGGCCGTGCGCGCGGCCGATGGCGTTGATGGCGTCGAGGTAGCGGTCGAAATAGCGCTCGGCATCCGCCTCGGTCCGGGCGGCCTCGCCGAGCATGTCATAGGAGAACAGGTAGCCCTTGGCGGCATAGGCCTCCGACCGCTGCAACGCCTCGCGGATGGTCCGGCCGAGAACAAACTGGTCACCCAGGATGCGCACGGCCTGCTTGACCGCCTGCCGGATCACCGGCTCGCCAGAGCGCGCGACCATCCGCTTCATGATGCTGATCGGGCTGGTCCCACGCGCATCCTTCAGCTTGACGATGCGGCCCGACAGCATCAGACCCCAGGTCGAGGCGTTGACGAACAGGCTTTCGGAATGACCGCGGTGCTTGTCCCAGGCGCCACCGCCGATCTTCTCGGTGATGAGCTGGTCGGCGGTCTCGTGGTCGGGAATCCGGAGCAGGGACTCGGCGATACACATCAAGATCACGCCCTCCTCGCTGGAGAGCCCGTATTCCCGCATGAAGGCATCGACGCCGGCATACTTGTGCCGGTTGGCGCGGGCCGCATGGACCAGTTGGCGGGCGACCTCGGCGGTGCGGCGGCGCTCATCGGCGGTATAGACGGCGCGCTCGATCAGGCCTCCGACGAGCCGGACCTCGTCGGTGAGATGGGCGGCGTGGATCTCGTCGCGCGGCGGCAAGTCCGTCCGGCGGGTCGGGAGATTTCTGTCGTCGAGACTGATCTGTTCGGCCGCTGCCATGGCGCGTCATCCTGAGATCCGGGCCCTGCCCGTCGGGTCACTTTGACTAGGACTGAAGGACACACGACTCGCACGACGAGTTCCCAGTTATCATATGGGAAGGACAAACGCGCGCGACACGATCGAAAGGTGCTTTTGTGAAAGACAGCACGCCCACGAAGAAGGCGGCGAGAACCGCTCGGCCGTCATCCAAGGCAGGAACAGCTCAAGGCAAGGCGAAGGCGAGCGAACCCAAGGCGGCAACCGCGGCCAAAGCCGAAAAGCAGAAGCCGTCCAAGGTCACGAAACCCGCCGCGGCGATGGCGAAAGGCTTAGCCACGGGCACGTCCGGCCCAGTCGGCGGGACGACTCCTGCCGCCGCGACGGCCCGCCCACCTCTTGTAGCCCGCGAGATCGCCGAACTGCGCGAGGTCG
>JBGSQO010000685.1:0-21676 GCA_041738055.1 Filomicrobium sp. | reverse complement strand
CGCGGCACTGACGGCAATGGCGCATCAGGTTGGCTCCCCCCGCGCAGGCGTCCTGCAGGGCCTTGAGCTCGGAGTGTGTCGGCCCGCGCTGGCCGGTGAGGCCGAAGTGCGTGCCGTGCTCGGCCGCCGAAATCAGCGGCATGATGTTATGCAGGAAGGCGCCGCGCTTTTTCACCTCGGTGTTGACGACCTTGAGGTGCTCGTCGTTGATGCCGGGGATCATCACCGAGTTGACCTTGGTGAGGATGCCGCTGGAGGTGAGCATTTCCAGGCCGAGCATCTGCCGCTCGTGCAGAATCTGCGAGGCTTCGAGCCCGGTATATCGACGGTTGCGATAGTAGATCCACGGGTAGATCCTGGTGCCGATCTCGGGATCGACCATGTTGATGGTGATCGTCACGTGGTCGACGTTCATGCGGGCGAGCTCGTCGACGCGGTCGGGCAGCGAAAGTCCGTTGGTCGAGATGCACAGCTTGATGTCGGGGATGGCCTTCGAAACGGCATCGAAGGTCGCCTTCGATTTCGTCCAGTCGTAGCAGGCGTCCCCAGGACCGGCGATGCCGAGTACGGACAGCTGCGGCACCTCGTTGGCGACCGTGACGACCTTGCGCAACGCCTGGTCGGGCGTCAGCTTCTCGGAGACGACACCGGGCCGGCTTTCGTTCGCGCAGTCGTATTTGCGGTTGCAGTAATTGCACTGGATGTTGCACGCGGGCGCGACGGCGACGTGCATGCGCGCGAAATAGTGGTGCGCCTCCTCCGAGTAGCAGGGGTGGTCCTTGATCTTTGCCCACACCTCTGGCGGCATATCGCCGGGGCCGGCGTTCGAGCCGCAGCTCGATGCGGAGCAGCCACCGTCGGCCAGATCGGCGCGCATGTCGTCGATGGACTGCGATTGCAGGAGGTCGTCGAAGGATATGAGCTCACCTGACATGCTGGCCTCTCTCTCGATCGTGAATGACGAGAGGCGTCTTGCAATGCCGATGCCAACAGATAACATTTTGATTTTACAGCATAATAGTTGAAATGATTGAATGTCTGAGATGTCGGAAAGCCGACAACCTCGATGCGCCCTTGGGCTGTCGGCATATCGAACGAAAAAGGGGCTCCGAATTGCCGGAGCCGCTCATTGCCGTCAGATTGAAACCAACTAGGTTTCAGAATCGCTTGATCGGGATGTTGTGGCGTTTCAGGGCGTAACCTATCTGGCGCGGCGTCAAACCCAGGATGCGGGCGGCCTTTGCCTGCACCCACCCCGATCGCTCCATGGCATCGACCAGCCGCTCGCGCGGGACGAGGGGCCCCGCACCCAACGGCATACAGTCGTCCGGCGACGTGCACGGCCCTTCGCCAGGAAAATCGGCGCCGCATTCGCAGGGCTTCACGGCGGCCGGGGGGGCGATCTGCTCACTCGTCGTCGGATGAGGCGACGGTCGCGTCGCCATTGGCCGCGCCGGCAGCGTGATCCCCTGCGGGCTCGTAGGGCTCAGACTGGCCGCCCGCCCCATCCACAGCGTTGCCGACAGACACTCTCCATTGCCGCAGCCGAAGTCGTTGGCCTCGATGGCGCTGCCCTTGGCCAGCGTCGCCGTGCGGCACACGCAGTTCTGCAATTCGCGCACGTTGCCAGGGAAGTAGCAGGCCTTCAAAACGTCGATGGCGCCCTGCGTCAACTTGAGGTCGCGGTCGTTCTCCTTGTTGAACTCTCTGAGGAAGGTCTGTGCCAGTGCCGGGATATCGCCCTTGCGATCGCGCAGCGAGGGCAATTGCAACGGGATGACGGCGATCCGGTAATACAGGTCGGCGCGGAACGTGCCCTTCACCACCGCGTCCTCGAGATCGCGGTTTGTGGCTGCAACTACGCGCACGTCGACTTTCTGGGTGCGTGTGCCGCCGATGCGGTCGATCTCACCTTCCTGCAGAACGCGCAACAGCTTGGCCTGGAACGACGCGGAAATCTCGCCGATTTCGTCGAGGAATATGGTGCCGCCGTCGGCAAGCTCGAATCGGCCTTTGCGGGTATTGACGGCGCCGGTGAAGGCACCCTTTTCGTGGCCGAACAACTCCGATTCCAGTACCGACTCGGGGAGCGCAGCGCAGTTGACCTTGACGAACGGCCCTTTGCTGCGCCGGGACAGCTCATGAATGGCGCGGGCGAACAGCTCCTTGCCGGTGCCGGATTCGCCACGCAGCAGCACTGTCGCGTTGGACTTCGCCACGACGTGGATTTTCTCCAGCAGGGTCCGGATCGGCGGGCTGTCGCCGATGATGCCGGCGACGTTGAGGCGCGCCCGCGATGGCTGCGCGATGGTCAGTTCCTTCTCTAGCCGACGGCTTTCCGCCATCAGCCGCTCGCGATCCTTTGCAATCACGCGGTGGAGCTGGATGGTCTGGCCGATGAGGTTGGCCACCATCGACAGGAAGCGGACATCGTGATCGAAGCTCGGCGCACTGCCGGTCGGACGCGGCCGATCTATAGACACAGTGCCAGCGACCTGGGTCGCGACCTTGATGGGCACACCAATGAAGGCAAACGACGTGTCGGCGCTCTCGGTGGCAGTGCCAAAGAACAGTGGGCTTTCGGCAATGCTCTCCACGATCAGCGGCATCGCGGTGGCGACGATCTGATCGAGCGCCAGGCGCGGCGCATCACTGGTGAACTCGGCGGCTTCCGCCCAGGCACGCCCGACGAGGATCTCGCTCATGTGCTCGTCCTCGAGCAACATTACCGTGGCATGCTTCATGTCGAGAAAGCTCGACATGACACTGAGCACGCTGGCGAGCGTCGCTTCCAGGCGCTGTGGTCGCGCCAGGATTTTCGAGATCTCATAGATGCCGCTGAGGGAAACCTCGGCGAGCTGTCGCGGCGATTGCCCGACTTTAGGGCTGCTGCCTGCCGCCTCGTTCGTCGGCGAATCGGGCCGTCTGGGCCCATCAGTTGATGCTGACATGATGCCACCTTGCGTGGGGTGACCTGACGCGGCGGACCACTATCGCCGCTTCTATTGCATTGCAGCAAACTATCTTCGTTTTTTCCGCTTGTCGCGCTCAAGTTTCCAACAATCGCACGCATTGTTTTGGGCAACCTGCCCATGCAAAGCGCAATAGAAGCTTTGACGTGGATCAGTTTTGACTTGCATCGGTATTTCCGGCGCCTATGCACGACAAGCAACATGCAATGTCGACTACCCGACACGCAGACAACAGGTTTTATTCTTTTCAATCAACACGCTGTCTGTCGGCACGGAGCTTGCTTTCAGCTCTGCGACACGGCTCGAGTCGAGCGAGCCGCCAGCCTGCCCTAGAGCCGAAAATTCGGGAGATCTAAACAATGGCACAAGTAACCTTCAATTCCCCTCTGCTGCATAGTGAGGTGACGGTTTACGCCGTCGCGGGAGATTGCGGGACAATTCTGGCTGTTGCCGAACACAACAAGATTCCACTCCCGTTCGAATGCCGGGACGGCAATTGCGGATCGTGCCTGATCGAGGTCGAGCAGCTGTCGGACAAAGCGATGGGCGCAATGCTGACCGACAAGGAAAAGAGCGTGCTGCGGTCGCTGGGAAAGATCAGCAAGCTGGAGATCGAGCGCGCGGAGGTCAGCGATCTGATGCCGCGCTGGCGGCTCGCCTGCCAGTACATCGTCCGCGACGAGGACATCCGCGTCACGTTCTCGGGCGCGCCGGGCGGCGCATGATGCCCGGACGCAAGGAGGAAGCGACATGCTGCCAGATGATCTGACGACGTCCGTCGAAGTGTTCCTCAGCTATGCGATCAAGCTCGAGGAGGAGGCGACCCTGCGCTTCGGCCAACTCGCCGATGCCATGGCGGCGGCCGGAAACCAACCGGTCAGCGCGCTGTTCCGCAAGCTGTCCGACTACTCGCGGCTGCACTTGGCGGACGCCCGGGCGCGCGCCGGGTTTCGCGACGTGCCGGTGCGGATGCCGGCGGACTACCAGTGGCCGGACCTCGAAAGCCCGGAGACGACGGCCATCTGGGCGACCGACCCGCTGATTGCCTACGAGGAGGCGATGGAGATCGCCCTCGACAGCGAGAAGCGCGGTCACGCCTTCTACAAGCGGGTGCTCGACGAGACGAGCGACCCCGAGATCCGCGCACTCGCCAAGGAGTTCGTCGAGGAGGAGGCCGAGCACGTGCAATGGCTCGAAAAATGGATCGCCGACCAGGAAGCTCTGAGTGCAACTCCGCCGACGGCCTGAGCGCCCAGCACGAACAGGAGGTTTTCGGATGAGCCCGGTCCTGCGCTTCAAGTCATTCCTGCTTACTGCCGTGACAGCCGTGACCGTACTGCTCGCCGTCCTTTTGACGGGGGTGGTCCCGCATTCGGCAGCGAGGGCGCAGGAGCCCTCCCCCAAGCTGACCATATTTGCCGCAGCAAGCCTCAAGGGTGCGCTCGACGAAGTCGTGGCAAAACTTGGGTCCACCCACGGCATCTCGGCGCGGATCGCCTATGCGGCCTCCTCGACGCTCGCCAAGCAGATCGGGGAAGGCGCACCCGCCGATCTGTTCATGTCCGCCGATCTCGAATGGATGGATCATCTCGAGAAGACCGGAGCAATCGTGAGTGGCACGCGCCGCAACCTGCTCGGCAATACGCTGGTGCTGATCGCACCGAAAGACAGCACGGTCGCTCTCAGAATTGCCCCCGGTTTTGCCATTGCCGATGTTCTGGGAGGCGAAAGGCTGGCGGTGACCGAAACCGTTTCCGCTCCGGCCGGCCGCTATGCCAAGGCCGCCCTGACCCACTTCGGCGTCTGGGAGGCGGTCGCCCCGAAACTCGCGCAAACGGCAACCGTGCGTGCGGCTCTGGCCCTCGTCGCCCGCGGCGAGGCTCCGCTCGGCATTGTGTATGCGACGGACGCCGCAGCCGAACCGGCGGTCAGGATCGTTGCGACGTTCCCGGCCTCGTCGCATCCGCCGATCCTCTATCCGGTGGCCGTCGTCAAGGACGCACCGCACGCGGTCGAGGCTGGAAAGCTGCTCGGTCTGCTCGATGGCGCCGAGGCCCAGACCATTCTCACCCGCCATGGGTTCAGCGTGCTCGCCTGCGGCAGCGATTGCGTCACCGCCAACTGATGCCAACACGCAGGCCCCGCACGGAACCGGACAACAGAGGCACGCCATGCCGCACCTGACCGCCGAAGACCTCGATGCCCTCGGCCTCAGTTTGAAGGGCGCGCTGTGGGCAACCGTGCTCAGCATCCCGGTCGCGGTGGCAATCGCCTATGCGCTGTCCCGGCTCGACTTTCCCGGCCGCAGCCTGCTCGACAGTCTGGTGCATCTGCCGCTGGTCCTGCCGCCGGTCGTCACCGGGTATCTGCTGCTCGTCACCTTCGGGCGGCGCGGGCCGGTCGGCTCTTTCCTGGAGCAGACCTTCGGCATTGTGCTGTCGTTCCGTTGGACCGGCGCGGTTCTGGCGGCAGCCGTCATGGGGTTTCCGCTGCTTGTGCGCGCGATCCGCCTGTCCCTCGATGCTGTCGACCGGCGCTACGAGCAGGCGGCGGGCTCGCTCGGCGCCGGACCCGGCTGGGTGTTCCTGACCGTGACACTGCCGCTGACGATTCCCGGTATCATCGCCGGCGCGGTGCTCGCCTTCGCCAAGGCACTCGGCGAGTTCGGGGCGACGATCACTTTCGTGTCCAGCATACCGGGAGAAACGATGACCATCCCGGCTGCCATCTACGGCCACGTGCAAACACCCGGCGCCGACGACAAGGCGCTTACTCTCGCCGCTCTCGCCGCATTCGTGTCGATCCTGGCTCTGATCGCATCGGAGACCATGAGCCGCCGGTTCTCGCCGAGGAGGGAATCCTGATGCACCTGAACGTCGCGCTCCGGCACTGCTTCAAACCGGCCCGCCGCCACGACGAGGGAGAGGCGCGCTTCGCCCTCGACGTTGCATTCAGCGTCGCTTCGTCCTCTGTCGCGATCGCCGGACCGTCAGGATCGGGCAAGAGCACGGTGCTCAACGCCATCGCCGGCCTGATGCGACCGCAGCAGGCCAGCATCGAGATCGACGGGACCGTCATCGTCGATACGGCCCGGCGCATCTTCGTGCCGCTCGCGCAGCGGCGCATTGGCTACGTGTTCCAGGACGGCCGGCTGTTTCCGCATCTGAGTGTGCGCCAGAACCTGCTCTACGGCCGCTGGTTCTCCCGGCGAGGCCGAGAGGGCGTCGCATTTGACGATGTCGTCGACCTCCTCGACATCGCTCGACTTCTTGATCGCTGGCCGGGGGGGCTGTCGGGCGGCGAGAAGCAGCGCGTCGCCATCGGACGCGCGTTGTTGGCGAGGCCCCGCGTCCTGCTGCTCGACGAACCGCTGGCCGCACTCGACCGGGCCCGGCGCGAGCAGATCCTGCCGCTCATCGAGAAAGTGCGCGACGAGTTTCGAACGCCGATCGTGCTCGTCAGCCACGATTCTGCCGAGGTGGCGCGAATCGGAACCAGTTGCGTCCGCATCGAGAATGGCCGCGTGGTGCCGGCCGCCCAGGCCAGCATGCCGCCCAGTCAGGCAGTTCCAGCGCCCGTCAGCCATTTGGCCCATCAAGTCGCGCTGAAGTCTCTGGGAGGCAGCAGGGCCCAATTTGGCGCCCCATCGCAGCAGAGTGTCCTCCCTGTCTGAGCCGACCGGGCAGTCTGCGCGACCGCGCGCGGTGGTTGGGTAGGCAACAGAGAACGCGCGCGCGGAAAGGAATGATCTTCCAATTGTCGAGAGCGAGTGCGGACAGCGTGCCGGGAATTCCTCCTGGCCGCTGCTGCATCGAGATCCACGCCTATCTCTTGACGGCTGACCACTTGTACCCACGGCCTGTCGCCAGTTGAGCCAGAAAACGATGCACACCCGCGCTACGGCGGCAAGGAACGTCGTGGCGAGTTTGTCATAACACGTTGCGATACCTCGATATTGCTTGAGCTTGCAGAAGAAGCGTTCGACGAGATTGCGCTCGCGATAGAGTGCGAAGTCGGTCGGTCGCGGTTGTTTGCGGTTGGCCTTGGGCGGAATGACCGGCGTAATGCCGCGGTCTTCGAGCGTCTCAACGAACGCGTCGGAGTCGTAGCCCTTGTCGGCGAGCACCGCGTCGGGTGCGAGCCCCTCGAGCAAGGGCTCTGCTTGTGTGATGTCGTGGACCTGCCCAGGTGTCAACGAGAGCGCGACGGGGTTGCCGAGCGCATCGACGACGGCGTGGATCTTGGTCGTCAGTCCGCCGCGTGATCTGCCGATGGCTTGGCACTCGCCGTCTTTTTTTGAGCACCGGCGCTGTGCTGGTGAGCGCGCACACTGGTCGAGTCGAGCGACATGGTTTCGACGTCCGCATCGAGTGCCAAGGTGGCGAAAACGCGCGCAAATACGCCCCTGACGCACCATCTGCGATAGCGCCGGTGAACCGCGACACCATCACCGAAACGCTCTGGAAGATCGCGCCACGAGACGCCGGTCCGATAGCGGAAGATCACCGCGTCGACGAACAGGCGATTGTCCGCTGCAGTCCCGCCGACATGACCTTCACGGCCGGGCAGGAAATCCTTGATCTTGCTCCATTGATCGTCGCGCAGGGCATGGCGATGCATCGGTCGGCCTCCCAGTTGCCGACGTCCTATGAGTCAGAGGAAAATTGAGGCGCAATGACGTGGCCGGGCGCGGTACGAAGGGATCGAGCGTGGGGGTGGTGGGATTAGACGGGCCTGTACTGTCAAGTCACGGAGGCTTCTCCTGGTGAGGTTGAACGCCTCGATCTCAGGAGCACTCCGCCCGTAATGTTATCTCTGTCGCCTCAAATGGTTACACAGAAGTTCCACCTCACGACCTCGCCAGTCAGAACCCCGCCCAGCGGGCTGTCGCGTAGCGACTTCGTGCCATGGCCCACCTCGACGAGCACCTACTTGCCGCACATCGTCAGCTATCCGGGGTGTCGCGTCAAGTTGCCGCAATGTTCCGTTGACTGGCCGCTTCTGGGGGAAGAGGATGCATGATGGACAGGGGCGCCACTCGTCGAGCCTGACCCCAACCGGCCCTGAGCGGTTGCAGCATGGGCAGCGCAACATCGAACGCCCCGCGGAGAAACCTGCCGTGCGGTAGCTCGTTCAGGTTGGCCACGGCGCAGCGGTCAGCCATGGCAGCACGACCTCCAGCAACGGACACTGATAGGCTTGACGCCAACGCCCTCCCGGTGCTCGATGTCCTCCAAGGACCTGCCGACCGGAACGAAAGCAGTCAGGGCCAAATCCGGTCGAAGTGTTGACATCGAAAGCGCCGCGTGGAACGTCCGGATTGCGATCTCGAAAGCAGTCGAAACGGCACTACGAGATTTGGCGTCCGCGAGGTCGACGGTTTCTGAGCTTCGCGAAGGCTTTCCCCAGCCCGACGTGCAATTCTGCTCGAACCTGCCATCCCTGATTTCGGCCTGCCTCAGCCACCAATTGGCGGGCCGATGGGCAAAAGTAGTCCAGGAGCTGATGCGCAGAGCCACATCGCCTCCCTTTATGCGGCCTTCGGCTCGGAGACGGCCCCACGCAAGGTGCAAGACCTGTAATCGGAGCGTTGGTGGCGCAAGGCATCCCAATCCATTCGACGCGGTGACACCCTAAAGCGACTTCTGACCCACCTCTCCGCCGACAGGTACTTGCCGACCGCGCGCCTTCCGGCCAGCGCTCGTAACGAATGTCGGAAGGCGCAAACGAGCATGATGACGCCCCGCCGGGCCGTCAGAGGCAAGGTCGAAACTTCGGCGGGACGGAGTGACGGCTGCAAGTCCTGCACGATGTGGGAGTGGCGGCAAACGGGTTCACGGACGCTTGCGTCGCTTGCCGACAGTGGCGGAGGTCGTTCCCCGCCAGCTGGCGACCACGTCGAGCAGGGCGTCAGGCCGCTCAGTGGCAACATCGACCGCGCCGAGATAGACCGACCCCGTCGTTCCGTCGATCGAGACCGTGTCACCTTCCTGAACCCGGTGGCCGGACACCACCGCCGAGTTTGCGACAGGATCGATCTCGAGAGCCGCGCAGCCGACCACACACACCTTGCCCATCTGCCGGGCAACGACGGCCGCATGCGACGTCCGCGCCCCTTCTGCGGTCAACAGCCCGGCCGATAGGGCCATCGCGGCAATATCGGCGGTCTCGGCGTTCTGACGAGCCAGGATGACGGGCTTGTCGGGACCTGCCACGCCTGCGACCCGCTCGGGGTCGAAGACGATGCGCCCGACGGCCACGCCACTGCCCGCCGGCATTCCCGTCGCGACTGCGCCCATGCCGTCACGAGGCACGACGCGACGGATCGCGATCGCGGCGAGATCCAATTCGGCAAGCCGCTCCAGCGCTGCCGACGGTGTCAGGAGCCCTTCGGCGACTTGGTCTACGGCTATTCTCAGTGCGGCGAGCGGCATGCGCTTGCCCGATCGGCATTGCAGGAAGTACAGGCGGCCATCGGCCACGGTGAACTCGAAGTCCTGCATGTCGCCGAACTCCGCTTCCAGAAGGGGCGCGGCAGCAATGAGCGCGCTCGCGGCAGCCGGAGCGAGGCGCAGGAGTTCGTCGAGACCGGCTGCGCGCCGACGGCCGGCGACGACATCTTCTCCCTGGGCGTTGGCCAAGTAGTCGACGTAGAGGTCGTTCTCGCCGTCGCCCGGGTTGCGCGTGAAGCCGACGCCGGAGCCGGATGCGGAGCCGGCGTTGCCAAACACCATCGCCTGCACGATCACGGCCGTACCAAGGTCGTCGGGGATATCGTGCAGCTTGCGGTAGGCGATGGCGCGAGGGCTCATCCAGCTGTCCAGGACGGCGCGTATTGCGCCATCGAGCTGGGCCCGCGGGTCCGCCGGGAAGGCTTGACCCACAACACCGGTGTAGACCTCGGCGAGACTGTCGGCCAGAGCCGCGAGTTCGGCCGAACTCATCTCGTCGGTTGCTACGGTCCCCGTGGCGGCGAGGTGCAGCGCGACCACGTCATCGAACGATGCAGCCGGAATGCCTGCGACCACCTCACCATATTGCTGGATGAGACGGCGCTTGCAATCGTAAGCAAGTCGGGGATTGCCGCGGCTGCGCAGCAGTCCCCCCAGTGCCGTGTCGTTGAGCCCGATGTTGAGGATCGTCTCCATCATACCGGGCATCGAGATCGCCGCACCCGACCGTACCGAGACGAGCAGCGGTCGCTTGGCATCGCCGAGAAACGTCCCCGTCGCGCTCTCGAGCCAGTGCATGGCCTCGGCGATTGAAGGCGAGATCCCGGCGAGCGTCGTCTCCGGTGATGCCATGTAGGCCCGGCACACCTCGGTGCCGAGGACGAAGCCGGGCGGGATCGAGAGCCCTCGGCGGGCCATGCGCATCAGGTTGTGGGCCTTGGAGCCGACAGCCTCCTTGCTGGGCAGGCGCTCCTCGCCCTGGAAGGGAATGCGGTAGACGGGGATCTGCGACGTCGTTTTGCTTGAAGCGCGGCTCATGCGATGACCTCCTCGATGAGGTACATCCTCAGCGACTGGGCGGCGTGGGCGTGGGCGTCCGTTGCACGCTCCAGATTGGCGGCGAGTTCCGAGAGCAGCAGGATGCGGGCCTGGTCGTAGCCGGGCTCCAGGATGAGCAGCCGGCGCAGCGCGCGCAGCGTCCGGTCGGCCCGATGCTCGGCGGCGATGATGCTCTCGAGGCCCGCATAGAAGTCGTCGAGGTCGTCGCGCACGTCATGGCGCGAGACGAGGGCGGCGCATTCGACGATGCGGACCAGTTGCTGAGCGCTGTCGAGCGCGCTCGAACACAACTCGGCGATGAGTTGCATGGCTTCGGGCGGAGGGATGAGCCGGGCGACCAATTCTACCAGGGAGGCAGCCTCCTCCAACTCGTCGACCGCATCGTCGGCGCGATCGAAAAAGTTGGCGAGGCTCGCCGGCCGGTCGAAGCGCTTGATGTCGGCGCGTGCCTCGTTGAGCAGGTGATCGGCCGTTGCCTCCCAGGCCTGCGCGCGGCGCGCAAAGCGGGCGGCCCACTCTTCGCCCGAGGGCTGGCCGATCCGCCCCGTCGCCTCGAACAGGCCACTGGCCAAATCATTGCCGAAGGCGACATGCCGGGCGGCAATGTCGAAAATGGCGAGCCGCTCGCAATCCATGACTCGGCGCAGCCGGGTTTTGATTTCATCGAGTATCGTCCGCCGCGACCGGCGCTGTTGCAGTCCCACGGAGGCGAGCTCCATCGCCTCGCGAATGAAGGACACCGCTTGGGCTTCGCCGATCATCTGATCGAGCCGCTGGCCATAACGCAGGTGGCGACCGGCCGCGAACTCGACCGCCTCGCCGAGTGCTGCCTCGCCGCCGATCTCGAGCAAGCCGCGATGGCCGAAGTCATGGTCGGCCGCCCATTTGAGAAGCCCGTGACCCGCCGCCTTCCCGACGAAGCCTCTGAGCCTTTTGCGCATCTTGTTCCAGTCGATCAGGAAGACGATGCGTGAGCCGAGGAAATCCAGGAAGCCGTCGAGGCCCTCCTCGCTGGCGGAGGCGAACGTGCCGGTCGTGATCAGGAACCGGCTCTCGTCCAGCCGGTCGCTGTGGCGCTCCTTCGCCCCCTCCCACGTCACGCCGCGTCCGTCGAACAGGCTGGTGAAAAAGGCGAGACGCTGGGGATGGATGTCGGTGTAGGTGACGTTCACGCTGCGCGCGTCGACGCGGATGACGAGAACGTGGGCATCGGTGGTCCCGATATCGTTCTGGATGAGAATGAGCCCGTCGTGCTCGGTTGCCGTCGTGCCAAGGCCCGGGTGATCGAACTTCAAAGGTGCCGTGCGGTTGAGCCCGCGCATGAACGCCGCAACCCGGCGACGGCCGGCCTCGGACAGTCCATGCGTCATGGCCCCGTCGATCGTCTCCGGCGCGGTCGCGGCTTGCAGCGCGTTGATCGCACGATGTGCGTCCATGACCAGAATGTGGAGGCTGTCACCGACCTTTCGGTCGCCCGACGTCATCGCGTCGATGGCCACTCCGGTGAGGCTGCCTCCGTCCGGGCCCGCCGAGCGCAATTCTGTGAGCCGCTTGTCCAACGGCGCCCGCTCGCGCTCCGGGAGGCAGGCGAGCATGGTCGCGACCGTCTCGTACATGAGCCCGACCAGTTCCGCGCCACGCGCAAGTCGCAGCTGGTCTCCCGGCCCCTTGCGGGCCTGTGGGACGACGTCGTCAAGCCAGGGCGCGTCCAGGCGGCTGAGTATGCGCTCGCGACTGAGATCGGCCGCTGGTACGCTCGGAGCCTCGGCATGGGCCCGGGCCTCCTGCAGCAACGCCAGCATGTACTTGACCTGATCGTTGGCGATGAGCGACCGGGCGATGGCGTCGGAGGCCAGAAGATCGCCGGCGCCGAGAACCTCGATGATCGTTGACTTGGCGGTCATGCGCGCCCCGCTGCTGGCCGGTTTCGGATGGAAGTCGTCGCGCATCGCGACTGTGACAGCCTTGATCTTGGCCAATTGCCCTGAAGACGGCAGACCTCTCCAACGCGACGGCCGCAGCCTCGATGCAAATTGACGAGCGACATCATCGCGCTCATGGGCTTGCTCTAATCTGTTGCACTGTCACTCACCGCGAGAGGCCCGATGCCATGAGCGAGCCGCACATCACGCCGAACCCGGTTTCACACGCGGTCGATCCGTTGATGCCCCCAGAAATGGCGCTCGCATGTGAACGCGCGGGCACCGCGAAGGCCGGCCGCGATGCTGTTACCCTGCTCGTGCTCGGCACGCTCGCGGGAGCGTTCATCGCACTCGGCGCGGTCTTCATGACAGTCGTGATGACGGGCGCAGCCGAACTGCCCTGGGGTGTTGCCAGGTTCCTGGGCGGCATCGCGTTCTCATTGGGCCTGATCCTTGTCATCGTCGGAGGCGCGGAACTCTTCACCGGCGACACACTGATGATCGTCGCCAAAGCCAGCGGCCGCATCACGCTCGTCGAGCTCTTGCGAGCCTGGGCGCTGGTCTATGCCGGCAATATCCTGGGCGCGCTCGGGACCGCAGCCCTCGTCGTCCTCGCCGGCCACCATGGGTTTGCCGGAGGTGCGGTTGGCAAGACAGCGCTGACGATCGCCGCGGCCAAGGCCGCTCTGCCGTTGGGGCAACTGTTCTTTCTCGCCGTGCTTTGCAATGTCCTCGTCTGCCTTGCCGTCTGGATGTCGTTTGCCGCCCGATCGACGACCGACAAGGTCATGGTCATCGTCCCGCCGATTGCAGCCTTCGTGGCTGCTGGCTTCGAGCACTCGATCGCCAACATCTATCTGCTGGGCTACGGGCTGGCGCTGAAGACCTGGATGGGTCCACGAGCGTGGACAGCCATCAGCGCGACGCCCGACGATTTCGCAGCCCTCGACGCGGCTGGAGCCCTCGGAAACATCGTCGTCTCCACCGCTGGCAATCTCGTCGGCGGCAGTCTGCTCGTCGGTGTCGTGTACTGGTTCGTCTATCTGCGGGGCCGATCCAACACCGGCGCGTGACGCTCGAAGATGTGTCGGTGGGAAAGAGGGAGGATCGCCTCAATGACAGTGGTCGACGGCAAGGTCGATGACGCTGCGCAGCCTGGCGGCGCGCCTGCGCTCGCGCGGCGGATTACTTTGCCGCTGCTGATCCTTTATGGCGTAGGGGTGACGGTGGGCGCCGGCATTTACGTCTTGATCGGGGCCGCCTCCGCGCGCGCCGGCATCCATGCCCCACTGGCGTTTCTCGTGGCCGCAGTCCTGATCGGTTTCTCTGCTGCGAGCTATGCCGAACTCTCCGCTCGCCTTCCGGTGAGCGCTGGGGCTGCCGCCTACGTGCAGGCCGGGTTTGGCTCCCGCGCCCTGACGCTGACGGTGGGGTTGCTCGTCGCCTCGACGGGTATCATCTCATCGGCCGCGCTCGTCCGCGGTGGCGCTGGATATCTTGGCACCCTCGTCTCGCTCCCCGACGGCATCGTCATGATCGGGCTCGTCCTCGCCATAGGCGCAGTCGCCGCTTGGGGCATCGGCCAATCGGTCATCACAGCCGCCATCTTCACCTGTCTCGAGGTTGGGGGGCTCTTGATCGTCATCGCGGCCGGATTGGCGAAGCCCGGGCTTCTCATCGAGACCGGCGTCGCTGCGCTGGCGGTTTCCGATATCTCCGCGCTTTTCGGCATTTCGAGCGCCGTTCTGCTGGCCTTCTATGCCTTCATCGGTTTCGAGGACATGGCGAACGTTGCCGAAGAGACCGTATCACCAGAGCGCACCATGCCGGTCGCAATCGCTGTGACGCTGGTGGCCACGACAGTGCTCTACTGCCTCGTTTCTCTCGTCGCCCTCGCCAATGTGCCGATTGCCGAACTCGCCGCCAGCAAGGCCCCGCTGGCCCTGGTCTTCGAGCGGACGGTCGGCATCAGCGGCAGCCTGATCGCCGCAATTGCCGTCGCCGCCGTTCTGAATGGCGCGCTGATCAACGTGATCATGGGGTCCCGCGTTCTCTATGGTCTCAGTCGCATGGGTAGTCTGCCGGCCATTCTCGGCACGGTGCACTCCGTCACGCGCACGCCGCTCGTGGCAACTGCGCTCGTAACGGCTGCAATTCTCGTCCTCTGCCTCGGCTTCGATGTCGCTCCGCTGGCGGAGCTGGTCTCCAGCCTCACGCTTCTGGTGTTTGCTCTCGTCAATCTGGCGCTTTGGACGCTGAAGTCGCGGGACACGCACCCGCCAGCGGGCTTCTCGGTGCCCCGGTGGGTCCCGCTCGTGGGCTTCGTGATCTCCTTGGGCTTCCTGGTTGCCGAACTTGGCCGGAGACTTCTGTAAGGCCGGAGGCAATATCGTTGGACTCGCGGTGTCGCCCGCGCCTTCGCAGCTACTGCGGAACGATCTCGGGCTCAATAACGCCAACGAGATCATTATTGTAGCGTTGCCATGCCGGGTCGCGTTCGGTCGTCGGGCCCGGTGCGGCCGGCCCGCACAGCATCTCAATTTCCAGGGCGATATGCCTAATGCCGGGGCTCCCAAAATAACCGCAGGACATCCGAGATTCCCTGTCATGTTGGCGACAGGAAAACTTGGTCGGTTTGCAGGTGATCAGCAGACGACGGCACCCAGGAGCCGCCCGAGGTTGGTGTGGGTCAAGGTCTGTCTCAACCGTCCTTGTTGCCACGACAGCCCATACCTCAACAGCGGAAAATCTGGGAACGGAGCTGGAACGCAGACGCGATACCCCTAGAAGCGGAAGGCGCGACGCGTTGTCGCAACTGGCGAGACGGCCCATCAACGGATGTTCGTATGCCAACTTGCGTTGACCAAAACCACCATCTGCACAGGGACAGTCCGACCTCCGGCCTCCTCCTGGGGCGTCCTTGGGCAGCCCTCGTCGGCCCGAGACTGCCGCCTACAAAATGAAATCTCCGGCCGACAGCGTTTTGAGGCCCGTGAGTTCGATCTGGAAATCCGCACGCCCGTCGCCATTGATGTCTCCCTCGACGATGGTCTTGTCGTTCGCGGTTCCGGTCGCGTTGATGCGGAAGTAGTGCAGCTCGCCGGTGACATTGTGGAACGCCTGCGCTCCGATAAACTTGAACGAATTGTTGCCGGAGACTCCGGCCTTCGCATCGATGGTCGAAAGATCGATGTCATCCTGAACATGCACCAAATCGGTGATCCGATCTCGCGTTCCGCCTATGCCGATTTCTGTGACCTTGTCGAAGTCGAAATCGTCGAGGCCGGCGCCGCCCGTCATGGTGTCCTTGTTTGCCCCTCCGATGAGGATGTCGTTGCCCGCATCACCCTTTAGAATATCGTTCCCAGCGTCGCCGAGAAGCTTGTCGTTGCCCAGTCCGCCGTACAGAGAATCGTTGCCCGCACCCCCAAAGTTTTGGTCATTGGAGCCGTTGCCGCGCAACGTATCGTTGCCGCCAAGGCCAGTGAGGACGTTCACGGCGTCGTTTCCGGTGATCCTGTTGGCACTCGCGTTGCCGGTGCCGCGGATTGCCGCCGCTCCCGTGAGGGCGAGATGTTCGACCCCGTAGCCGAGCGTTCTGCTGACCGAAGACCACGCCGTATCCACGCCGCCGGGATCAAGCAAAACGTCTCCGGTATTGTCGACTATGTATGCGTCGTCGCCATAGCCACCGTTCATGGTGTCGGCGCCGGTGCCACCGTCCAGCATGTCGTTCCCAAAGAGACCGAATAGAAAGTCGTCGCCAGCCACACCCCACATGACGTCATTATAAACGTCATTGCCGTATAGATGCTCGCCCTTGTCCGTTCCATTGACGATGCCGTCGCGCGGGTCGAGGAGTTGGGCGCTGACGCTTGCGACGTTCTCGAATGCGGCGATGACGCGGCCATCCGACAGAAGCGACAGATGAGGATCTCCCTGGCTCCCCACCGTCGTCGTGTTGACCACGAGGGGAAACTCCGTCAATCGCACTCCTGTCTCGGAATACTGAATGGCGCGCACGCAGTCGGCTTCGTTGGGTGTTCCGCCGAAGTCATTCCACGCAATGAGGAACCCGCCATCCTTCAAGCCGACGACGGAGGGCTGTCGCGCATAGTTGGAACTGCGGTCGTAGACAAAGTCTTCGAGCCCGTTGACCTTGACGTTGGACCCGACCGCCGCACCGGTGACGTCGTAGGTCTGGAAATAGACCTCCTGACCGGCCGGATTGTCGGGATTGTTGTTGTGGTCTGCCGACCAGGCGACGACGAACCCGCCATTGTCGAGGCCGGCGATGGATGCCGTGCCTTCGTCGTAGCCATAGGTCGTGTTGACGAGACGCTGGATGCCGACCTGGTTACCAAAGGCGTCGAACTTCGCAACGCGCACGGCCCAGTCGGTCGTATCCGGGCTTGTCTGGCTGTCGTCGGTCCATGCCACGGCGAACCCGCCGCCATCCAACCGCGTCACTGTCGATTGCAGCTGATCTCCGGTTACGATTTCATTGACCCGGAACTCCGTTCCATCGGGAGCACCCGCAGCATCGAAGACCTGCGCCCGGATCTGCGTGCCGCTGGCATCGCCGTCCGATCCGCTGGCGTCGGTCCATGTGACGACGAAGCCGCCGTTATCGAGCGCGGCGACGCTGGGCTCGTTCTGATTGCCGGTGGTGGTTGTCGTCATGACGAAATGATCGCCCTGCGGCGTACCCGCGGCGTCATAGAGTCGGCCGCGCACCGCCAAGCCGCTGGTGTCGCCGCCGGTCGCACTCACATCCTCCCAGACGACCACGAAACTGCCGTTCGACAGGGTCGCGACTGACGGACTGCGCTGAAGGCCGATGTTTGTCGTGCTGACCACGAACGAGCTACCTACAGCGGCGCCATCCGCGCCATAGCGCTGGCCGCGGATGACATCGAGCTCGGCATCGACACCGGTGTAGCGGTTGTCATCCCAAATGACGACGTAACCTCCATCCGAAAGAGGCGCAGTGACGGGATCGGCCTGCCCCGTCAGCCCCGATGCGCTGACTGACTGCTGCAGGCCCCATTTGAGCACGGCCATGCCTTACCTCCCTCAATGCGGATCGATAGAGTTTTGGATATCTGCGCCATTGGAGGGGCGGGTTGCCCAACCGAGGTGCCACACGGCAGCTTAGCGCTCGGCCCCGCGCATTCGGCCGCTCGTGACGGCTCTTTTTTTTAAGTAAAGACTTAGCAAGCCTAGTCGCGATTGATGCACATCAAGGGGCGCAAAAATTCTCATAAATGCTTCTGCGGCAGCGCTTGAAAGCCTGACATACGGCTCGCTCGCAACGCCGAGCATCGAGCATCGACGAGCTGCTGCCGTGGGACTGGCAGCACCCATCTCTCGCCGTCAGCCGCGCAGCAACGAACGAAGGCCCGGGGCTCGGGGCTGCCGTCTGCAGGGGGCCGGCATCCGAAACCCGTCACAGAAGCGGACGATAGCAGGCCAGGCCAGCTCCGCATGCGTCTTGTGGCGCCTTGGGTCACGTGCACGCATACGCGACCGATTGAGGCACTGCCGCTCCTCACCTGGGACCGACCGTCTGGGCACGAACACAGAACACCGTCGCGATACCTCCAGCCGCAGACATGGCCTAACGAAGAGGCGCACACGTTATAATGCGATCGGCCGACAGCCGCTTCTGGGATCGACCGTCGATCGATGTCATCGATGAACGATGAACGATGATCGGATTGGGCGCCGCGAACGGCGCCCACAGCAAGCCGTTACGCGGCGCCCAGCTTCGCCTTCAGCCACGCGACAGCCAGGCTCGCCTTGGCGGCGGCGGTGAAGATCGCCTTGGGGTCGTCCTTAAGGAGTTGCAGCCAGTTAGCCAGGTACTGGGCGTGGTCGGCGCGGGTGTCCTGCGTCACGCCGGTCTCGGCGCACAACACGGCGGCGCCAATCTCGGCCACGAGTTCCTCGGCGGCATAGGCCTGCTTGCCGAAGCGGCCGGAGAGATCGCGGTCGCAGCGGGCCTTGTGGCCGGTCCAGTGCGTCAGCTCGTGGAGCAGCACCGCGTAGTAGCCCTCGTCACGCGTCAGGGTGTCGGTGCCGCAGAACAGGTCCTCGTCGGGCATCTGGATGTGATCGGTCGACGGCGCGTAGAAGGCGCGTTCGCCACCATGCCGAATGTCGGCGTTGCAGGCGGCAATGAAGCGATCGGCACTTTCGATGCGCGCGATGGGACCGAGGCGTTCCGGGCGGCCAGGATCGTCGAAGCGTAGGGTAGGCTGGCGGCGTCTCTGATCGAGAACACCGCACAGCCCCCCTCCGAACCGGACGTGCAAGTTTCCCTGCATCCGGCTCTCCATTCAGTCATGAAGACCGATGTGTCTGCGATCTCGGCTTACGGAGATCGGTGAGGCAGGCCGGGCACACGAAGATGCGTTTCGGCGTCTTGTGCGGCGGCATCAGCGAAGCGGCGGGCAGACCCGAGACCACGGCGAGATGCCGGACCTCGTGCTGCTCGCTGTCGTGGCTCAGGACACGGCACCGATCGCACCGGGCACGGGTCTCACGACCGACGACCGAGCGGGTTGGTTTCGTGAAGAGCGTCGTCTCCGGTGGCTGATCGACCTCCGGAGTTCGGACGTCGCGAGGCGTGAACGCCGACAGGCGCCACACCTTCACGAACCGCCCACGACCTTTCACCTCGTAGCGGAGAACTTTGTCGCGCCCGACGCGATGGAGATGCCGATGGAAGATCGTAGCGACCGACCTGTTATGCTTGCTGGCGAGCGTGCGTCCGAGGCTGGTCTCCCAGATGTGGGAGAGCTTGTTCAGCTTCTTCTTCACGTCGCCCGCGAGCCCATAGTAGGCGGCGAGACCTCTGATCTCGGCATTGTAGGTCATGATGATCTCTGCGTCGCTGCGGTTGACGAGGCTGAGGCGCGCCTTCGGTTTGAAGTGCGACCAGTCCCCATATCCCTTGGCGAGACAGAACTTCTCGACCTTCTCCCACGGCACCTGAAGCTGAACGATGTCGGAAGAGGAGCGAGCGCGATAGCGCCGTCCACCCCGCGTCATCGTCAGCATTCTCGGAGCCGTGTACGTCTTCACGTCATAGCCCAGGAACCGTCCGCCATCGGACGCCTTCACGATCTTGCTTTTCTCGACCGACATTTCGAGTTTCAGGTGGTCGGCGAGGAACGTCCTCACCTTGGCCATTACCTCGCGCGCTTCTGCTTTGGAGCCGATGATCCCGATCATGAAGTCATCGGCGTACCGGCAGTAGCGCAGTCGGCGGAAGTTCGGATCGAGAGGATCTCTCGGCGGCAGCATGTCCCGCTTCTCCCGGAGCGCCGCGATCTCATCGAGCGCGATCTCCACGGCCGGTTCATTGCCCTTGCCTTGTGAGCGCAGGCGATGAACCTTCTTCCAACGGTGCTGGATATTCGCGGTGAGACGCCAATATTCTGGCGGCACCGCGCGCTGTTTGCCCTTGTCGAACCCGGTGCGCATCGTACCCACGAACTCGTCGAGTTCGTGAAGGTAGATGTTGGCCAGGATCGGGGAGACGACTCCACCTTGCGGCGTGCCGCTGTAGGTAGGATGCAGCGTCCAGTCCTCGACATATCCCGCCTTCAGCATCCGCCGGATCAAATCGATGAACTTCTCGTCATCGATCCGTTTCCGGAGCAGCGTGAGCAGGATGTCGTGATCGATGTTGTCGAAGAAGCCGACCACATCGACATCGACGAACCACTTCATGCCGGTCCAGACCTCGTTGATGTGGTCCAGAGCCGTGTGACACGAACGACCTGCGCGGAATCCATGACTGTGCTCGGAGAACACAGGCTCATAAATCCGTTCGAGGAGGCTGCGCACCACTTCCTGCAGGAGGCGGTCGTCGACCGTCGGAATGCCCAGAGGGCGAGTCTTGCCGTTGGCTTTGGGTATGAGCACCCGGCGAACCGGGGCTGGGCGCCAGGCTCCAGTGAACACGCGGGATTGCAGGCGGCGCATCCGTTCCGGGCCGAAGCCCTTGAACGTCTGTCCGTCCACGCCCGGCGTCGCCGCGCCCTTGTTGCGCGCAACCCTTTTCAGCGCGGCCTCCCAGAGGAGATCGCACTTCATCAGGTTGAAGAGCCCGTTGATCCGCTTGCCTGCGACAGACAATTTCGGCAACTGCTCCAATCGTCTTTCCGCCGTATGTGACAGCATCAGCTGGTCCAGCGTCGTTCGATTGTAGCGACTGAACTGACGGACTTCCCCCGCTTGCACGCTTTCGCCGGAAGGCTTCGTCGTGGTCTGCGTGCGGCGTTACGCTGCCGCCTGTCCCGGGCATTACTCCGGGCGTTCGGGTACTATTCCGTCTCCGTGGCCTTACAGGCCGTCGCCGAGGCGACGCCTGCTGTAGGCCATCCCGTGATTACTCGAGTGAAGAGATGCGACTCGTTTAGGTCCCCAACTCATCCCGCTGTCCCCTGACCGGGGCCGTGCCGAGCAGACTGACTGCGCGTGGCATCGAAGGCTTACTTCACGCGCCAGCCCGGTGCCGCACCTCGACCATCGGTGTGCGGCCGTTCGCCAGAAAAACCACTTGGGATTTGGGTTCAGGCAATGCAGCTTTGACCATGCGAGTCTTGCCCTGACCGTCTGCCGCTACGATGGTTTCGCGACCTCCGGCCTTCCTCCAGCCATGCTGTTGTCCCTTGAGCCTTTCGGCGTCCGGTCAGACTGGTGGGCATAGGACATCATCAGCGGTCCTAATCCATACTGGACACTCCTCTACTCGCGCCGTCACGGCGCACCCTCGACCTCGGCGACGTTGAATACGCGCGAGGCCTTGGCGACACGGCGCTTGCCGTCGTCGTCGGCGCTCTGCGGATCAGGATCGACCTCGTACTCGCGGTAGAAGATGACCAGCTCTGATCGGGCGCCCTTGACGACCTGGGCGCCGAGTTCCGCCCACTGACGATAGCTCGCCCATAGCGGCGAGGTGAACCCGCGGAGTTCGGCGGCGACCCACAGGTTGATGATGTTGATGCCGTTGTAGGCGGCGTCCGTCGAGGCATTCTGCGGTATCCACAGGGGCTGGCCCGAACGGCGCCAGGGCATCTGCGGCTTACCGGGATCGGCTTCGATCGCCTTGATCAGGTTGGCGGTGATTTCGGCGTGCAGATCGCGCTTCGGCGTGGTGTTGCGGTTCAACATGGTCGGGCTCCTTTCGTTATCGCCCGCCATGAGCGGGGGGCGTGACGAACGGAGAGCCGCGGGGCACGAGGGGCCGCGGAACCCA
>JBGSQO010000626.1:0-11435 GCA_041738055.1 Filomicrobium sp. | reverse complement strand
CGAGGTCATCGCGGCGGGCGATCAGGTCAAGCGCAAGAAGCCGGCACCAGACGTGTTCGATCTGGCGCTGGAGCGGCTCGCCTTGCCTGCGGCCGTGTGCGTGGCGCTGGAGGATTCCACCAACGGACTCGAGTCGGCGCTGGGCGCGGGGCTCCCGACCCTGGTCACGCGCAGCGTCTATACCCGCGAGCAGTCGTTCCCCGGCGCTCTTCAAGTGATCGATGGGCTGGAAGAGCTGGGCGACGGCACTCAGATCCTGGCCGCGATTCGCGCACTGCACAAAGCAGCGGGCGGGGCCACCTGAGGGCGCGCCCTATTTCGCCGATTGCAACAATACAGCATTGTTTTGCTTGCGGTTGGCGGCTCAGCCACCCGTTCGGGTGAGAATTTTTTCCCTGCCGAGTGAGCGCACGCGCCGCGCGTCGCAACCGCGCTGCGGTGCGCGCATTGCTGCGTTGCAGCATAGCCTCTACCTCGACCGAGCGAACCGGCCTATCTCGACCGTCATGGACAACCGGACGGATCGAGCCGGACTACCATGCGCCCTGACATCCGAGATCATCTCGAGGAGAGACACCATGGCCATGTTGAAGTCGCTTGTGATCGCAACCACACTTTCCGCTGCTGCTGCCGGCCTCGCAAGGGCCGATGACGCGAGCACCGTGCTGGCCCCCGGCAAGGGCGTCAGCTTCGAGGTCGGCTCCAAGCACGCCGTCAGCTACTTCCTGACCAAGGCGGGCAGCTGCAACCTGACGGTCTTGATGGCCGAGTCCAACGAGATCGATGCCGTCAAGGGGGCCGCAATGCGGTTCGCAGTTGCCGTCAGCCCGGCCCGCCCAGCGCGGATCGATACGGCCGAGGGCAAGACGCTGGAGTTCACCTGCGGTCCGGCCGCCAGTGCCATGACCGTCAAGGTGCTCGATCAGGTGGCTTACGTTCCGCGCAGCTGACGCTCACATCGCGCGGCCGGAGTAGCCGTTCTGCGCACTTGGGCTGCCGCTCTCTCCTCTTGAGCGCTACGGATACTGAATAAGTATCCGTCGCACCAGGTGATAGGGGGCGGCAGCTCTGCTTGCACGCCCACTGGCCGGCGCCGCGACGCATTGGATATCGGGGACAATTCGTGCCGTTCCCTGCCAGGGTATTTGCTCGGGCGATCTGATCGACCGATGATGCGTCACCATGAGCGCACCGATTCGCCCCGCCGACACCCAATCCGCCACGCCCGCACAGGCTCGAACCGCGTTGCCGGCGTTCATCCATCTGCGCGTGCACTCGGCGTATTCGCTGCTCGAGGGCGCGCTGCAGATCGGCGATCTGGCCAAGATCGCGGGTAAGCTCGGTCTGCCCGCCATCGGCATTTCCGACACCAACAACCTGTTTGGCGCGCTGGAGTTCTCCGAGAAGCTGTCGAAGGCGGGCATACAACCCATTGTCGGCGTGACCCTGGCGGTCGACTTCGAGGAGGCGGGCAAGGACCCGCTGGCGCTCGCTCAGCGCGCGAACGGCATGGCGCCCGCGCATCGGCCGTTCCGCGACGGCAAACTGGCGCTGATCGCCGCGACCGACGCCGGCTATGCCAACCTGATGAAGATCGTCAGCCGTGCGCATCTGGGCGTGCCCGACGGCGTGCCGCCGCATGTGACGATCGCCACCCTGGCAGCGCACGCAAAAGGTGTGATCGCGCTGACGGGCGGTCCGGACGGTCCGATCGATGCCGTCCTACGGGACGGCAACCTGGAACAGGCGCGCGACCGTCTGCAGAAGCTGCACGCGGCGTATGACGACCGGCTCTACGTCGAGGTGCAGCGGCACGGGCTGGCGACAGAGCGCGAGGTCGAGCCGCGGCTTCTCCGGCTGGCCTATGACTTCGGCCTGCCGCTGGTGGCCACCAACGAAGCGTTCTTCGCCGCCCCCGACGACTACGAGGCCCACGACGCGCTGATCTGCATCGCCGACGGCGCCTATGTCGTCGAGGACAACCGCCGCAAGCTGACCCGCGAGCACTACCTGAAGACGCCGGCCGAGATGGTCGAGGGGTTCGCCGACCTGCCGGAAGCGCTGGCCAACACGGTCGAGATCGCGCGCCGCTGTAACTATCGCCCGCTAGGCAAGAAGCCGATCCTGCCGCGGTTCGTGGCGTCCATGGAGGGCCTGAGCGAGGCCGAAGCCGCCGACGCGGAAGCCGCCGAGATGAAGCGGCAGGACGAGGAGGGGCTCGCCACCCGTTTGGCCGCCCACGGACCCGCCGAGGGCTTTACCGTCGAGGACTACGAGAAGCGCCTGGCCTACGAAGTCGACGTGATCTCCAACATGAAGTTCCCCGGTTACTTCCTGATCGTGGCCGACTTCATCAAGTGGTCGAAGGCGCAGGGCATTCCCATCGGCCCCGGTCGTGGCTCGGGTGCCGGCTCTCTGGTCGCCTACGCGCTGACTATCACCGACCTCGATCCGCTTCGGTTCGGCCTGCTGTTCGAGCGCTTCCTGAACCCGGAGCGCGTGTCGATGCCCGACTTCGACATCGACTTCTGCCAGGACCGGCGCGAGGAGACGATCCGCTACGTCCAGGGCAAGTACGGGCACGACCGCGTCGCCCAGATCATCACGCACGGCAAGCTGCAGGCGCGCGCCGTTCTGCGCGACGTCGGGCGTGTACTGCAGATGCCCTATGGCCAGGTCAATGCCCTGTGCCAGTTGGTGCCCAACAACCCGGCCAATCCGGTGACGCTGGCGGAGGCCATCGCGGGCGAGCCCAAACTGCAGGAAGCCCAGAAGAACGAGCCGATCGTCGCGCAGCTCTTGGAGAAGGCGCAGAAGCTCGAAGGGCTCTATCGCCACGCCTCCACGCACGCCGCCGGCATGGTGATCGGCGACCGTCCGCTCGACGAACTGGTGCCGCTCTACCGCGACCCGAAGTCGTCGATGCCCGTCACCCAGTTCAACTGGAAGATGGTCGAGGCGGCTGGCCTCGTGAAGTTCGACTTCCTGGGCCTCAAGACGCTGACGGTCCTCAAGAAGGCGGTGGACCTCGTCCAGAAGGGGCGCGGCATCACGGTCGACCTGCCCGCGCTGCCGCTGACCGACAAGGCGAGCTACGACCTGCTGGCGCGGGCCGACACGGTCGGCGTATTCCAGCTCGAATCGACCGGCATGCGCGAGAGCTTGAAGCGGCTGAAGCCCGACCGCTTCGAGGACATCATCGCCATGGTGGCGCTCTATCGCCCCGGCCCGATGGACAACATCCCGACCTACATCAACCGCAAGCACGGCGAGGAGCCGGTCGACTGCCTGCACGACATGCTGAAGGGCATCCTGACGGAAACCTACGGCGTCATCATCTACCAGGAGCAGGTCATCCAGATCGCCCAGGTGATGGGCGGCTACTCGCTGGGACAGGCCGACATGCTGCGGCGTGCCATGGGCAAGAAGGACAAGGAGGAGATGGCCCGGCATCAGGCCCGGTTCGTCGACGGCGCCAAGGAGCGGGGCGTCAAGCAAAAGGACGCCGAGTTCATCTTCGAACTGGTCAACAAGTTCGCCGGCTACGGGTTCAACAAGTCGCACGCAGCCGCCTATGCACTGGTCAGCTATCACACGGCCTACATGAAGGCGAACTTCTGCGAGGAGTTCCTGGCCGCCTCCATGACGCTGGATCTGGCCAACACCGACAAGCTCGCCACGTTCGCCGCCGAAGCCAAGCGCAGCGGCGTGCCCGTCCTGCCGCCGTGCGTGAACGCGTCGGAGGTGGAGTTCAGCGTGGAAGTCGTCGGTTCCCCCTTTCCCCATTCTCCATGGGGAGAGGGTCGGGGTGAGGGGCAGCCACGCGCTCAACCCTCGAAGTCTGCGGCTGCCCCTCACCCCAGCCCTCTCCCCGCAAGCGGGGAGAGGGGGTCTTCTCGCGCCATTCGCTACGCGCTGGCCGGCCTCAAGAACGTCGGCCAAGGGGCGGTGGAGACCATCGTCGCTAATCGCCGGGAAAAGGGCCGGTTCAAGTCGCTGCCCGATTTCGCCTCGCGCCTCAATCCCAAGGCCGTCAACAAGCGCGCCATCGAGATGATGGCCATGGCCGGCGCCTTCGATCCGATGGAGCCCAACCGCGCCGCGATCCGCGCCAACGCCGCCGAGATCATCGCGCTCGCCCAGCGGGTCGAGGCGGATGCGGCAGCTGGAACGAGCGACCTATTCGGCGGGGGCTCTGAGGGGCCGCGGCTCGACCTCAAGACCGCTAAGGGCTGGACGCCGCTCGAACGTCTGGGGGAGGAGTTCAAGGCCATCGGCTTCTACCTCTCCGGCCACCCGCTCGACACCTACACCCACGTGCTCGAAAAGCTCAACGCGCGCCGGTACATCGACCTGGAAGCTGCTAGCGAGCGCGGCCCGACGGGAGGGCGGATCGCCGCCATCGTCGTCTCGGCGCGCGAGCGTCGAAACCAGAAGGGCAACAAGTACGCCTTCGGCCTGTTCTCCGACCCGTCCGGCCAGTTCGAGGCGATCATCTTCTCCGATACGCTGGCGGCCTGCGGCGACCTGTTGAAGCCCGGCACGCCGGTCATCCTCACCGTGCAGGCCGAGCGCGAGGGCGAGACGATGAAGATGCGCATCGGTCAGATCCAGTCGCTTGACCAGTTGGCGCTGACGGTCGAGCGGGGTCTACGCCTGGAGATCGACGGCCGGCATGTGCGCACGGCGGAAAAGGCGTTCGCCCTTCTGAAGGGGCTGTTGCGTCCGGGCACGCCTGGCAAGGCCGCTGGCGAGATCCGCATCGTGCTGCCCGTGCTGGAGCGCGGCCGGGAGTTGGAGATCAAGCTGCCCGGCAAATGGGACGTGACGCCGACGGCCGCCGGTGAGTTGGCGGCGGTGCCGGGTGTGGCAAAGGTGGTCGATATTTGAAGTGGCAGTGAAGTGAAGACGAAGGGGCTTTGCTCCCTCGACCCCCACCAAGGCCTTGGGCCTTGGAACCATCGCCGGGAGTTTGGGACGCGACCGTCACCCAGGCGCAGTCAACGGGGTGATCCCCTGCGCAGGCGGAGCCTCATGACCCGCCGCCCTTATTGCCAGTTCGCCAGCGACGTGCTACCCGAGACGGCCTGCGCGGCAAGGCCATGGGCGATGCCGTTCCAGTGGGCATCGGTGGGAAACTCGAAGCGCTCTCCCGTCTTCTCGTGATGGGGCAGGAAGACCTCGTCGAGATCGATCGCCTCGTAGCCGGCGGTCCGGGCGGCCCTCAGGAAATGCGCGCGCATGAGCGCGAAGTAGCTGCGCGCTCCAGCCTTGGCGGCTTGCCGATAACGCAGGCCGTCGACGAGGAAGACGACATCGCCGGGTGGCCAGCCGGAATAGGTCGCCAGATCGCGCAGGAACGCGGCGATGGCCTCCTGCGACTCCCGGATGCGCTTGGGTGTGGTGGCAGCCGAGGTGTTGCCGACGTAGGTCTCGCCGGCTCCCGCATAAGCCCGCGGGACGATCGCGGTGTCGGCCTCAGCCATCAGGGCACCGATCCGCTCGCGCACCTGCGCGTTCAAAATGAGGTAGCGGACCAGCGCGCTCCAATGCGCGAGAGTGCGCCAGGGGCTCGGCGCATGGTCGAAGCGCGAGAGCTTCAGTCCGCCTGACGCCTCCCGCACGTAGTGGTGAAAACCGGGCCCCTGCTTGACGGCCGCCAGGCTCTCGTCGAAGTCGTTGGCGATCACCACGATGGCGAGCTTTTCCGCCTTCCAGGTCTGCCGGGCCTCGCGCGCCCAGACGAGGTACTGGCTGAGCGGAGCACCGGAGGCCGCAAAGCTGTAAACGCGGCGGGCGGGCGCCAGTGATCGGGCCAGCCGCCCCTGGATCGTGTCGGTATACGGCACCATGGCGGCCTCGACGTAGGAATCACCCACGACGGCGAGCAGCGGACGAGGATCGGCGGCGTCGTAGTCCTGGTCGTTGACGAAGCCGGCGTTGTTCACGCGGAGCCGGTTGACGATGGCGAAGTCCCAGTCCTTCGACCATGTCAGCGTCCGGTTGGGTGCGAACCGGA
The DNA here is from genome assembly GCA_041738055.1 of Filomicrobium sp. GTDB lineage: Bacteria > Pseudomonadota > Alphaproteobacteria > Rhizobiales > Hyphomicrobiaceae > Filomicrobium. The sequence goes on along the minus strand of JBGSQO010000626.1, from coordinate 5,416 downwards.
AAACGGGGCGTGTCGCGTCGACCGGTTCGGCCAGCAGACCGTCACTGGTCGGCAGGATGCGCAGGGCGATCTCGAGGAGCAGCAGGGCAACGAGAAGACCGATGGCGATCGAGACTGCTGCCAGAAGGGCTGGCCGCGCGGGGATGGGTGTCTGCTCGCGACCGCTCATGTTTCGCCTTCTGGTTTCCAGTGTCGACCGACTGCGGCCCGCCTACGACATGGTATCGGCATGCCACTGCGCTGCCGGCAATCCAGCTCCCCGACACCGCGCCTCGGCGACCGCCACGAACGCCTCGCTTCCGCAGGCATAGACGTCGGTGCCGGAAAGATCGCCGATATCGCCGATCAGAGCGTCGAGCAGGCCGTCGGCGCCACTCTCCGGCGCAAAGGTCTGGTGGCGGAAGTTGTCGAGCGCGCCAGCGTAGGACTTCAACAGGTTCTGCTGGTAGGGGCCTTCCGCGCTGGTCAGCCGATAGAGCGCGATGGAGGGCGCATGCTCCAGCGACAGGGCGTGCTGCAGCAGGCTCTTGATCTGCGCATAGCCGGCGCCTTCGGCCAGCAGCACGACGGGGCGCGTCGAAGAATCGTCCAGCACGAAGCGGCCGAATGGCCCCCGCACGATCACTTCGGCGTTGGCTTTGAGCGCGCTGAACGGCCCGGTGCCAACCGCCTCAGGGCTGTCGCACAGAACATGCACCTCGATGCGCCGCTCATCGCACGGGCAGCTGGCCGCCGGCACGCGCCGGACCTCGCCCTCGACGGTGATCTCCAGCCATTGGCCGGCGAGAAACCGCAGTCGCTCGGTGCGGGTCGTCAGCAGGTGCAGCGCAACGCGCCGGCCACCCAGCGGCTCGATCGCCCGCACCCTTGTCTTGATCGTCTGCTCGGGAATGTCGTCGACACCGCCCGCCGTGACCTCGAGTGTGACGTCGCCGATGGCCGTATAGGAGCAGGCGAGCGTCACGCCTTGCGCCCGCTCGGCAGTCGAGAGGACATAGTCGTGGGGGCGCACGCGCATCACCTCACCGGATACGACCCGGCACCGGCAATCCCCACAGCTGCCGTTCGAGCAGCCGTAGGGCAAGGCGAGGCCGGCCCGAAGGCCCGCCTCCAGCAGCGTCTCGTCGCCGAGCACCTCGAACGACTGGCCCTTGGGCAGGAGTTTGACTTGCGCCGACATCAACCGCAGGATCCGCTCTCTGGCAACGAGGTCCTCCCAACGTGACAGGCCCGGTGGCGGGGCCGACAACTCGCTCTTGAGCCAGCCCGCGAACTCGCCCGCAAAGCCGGCTTCGATGCGTCCATGCTCGACGGCTTCGGCGAGCTTGTCGGAAATCCAGCCATGGACACGCTCATAGTGCAAGAGTCGACCCTCGGCGCTGGCAAAGTCCTTGCCCAGGGTCCGCAGGCGTTCATTGAGGACGGCGCTTTCGGGGATATCGAGCCGCTCGGGCGCCTTGGTGACGGCCTGCGCCTTGATCTCCTCCACACGCAGTAATTCGCGGTCGTCGCTGAGCGCAACGTCGGGAAACAGCCGCAAGGCCTCTTCCAGCGCCACCTGCCCGTCGAAAGTGGCCAACTCGCCATCCTGCGCCATCTGCTGCAGCACCGCGCGCGGCCGGCCGACGAGGCGGGCCAGCCGGCTGAGCGGAATGAGTTGGGCCATGGGCCTGCCCCGCAGCGGATCAGTAGGTCGAGCCGAACGACAGGTCAGCGGTGTCGTGGGGAACCGGCGTGCCGGCGAAACGGGACCCTTGGCCGACCGGGCCGGACGGGAACAGTTGGTAGAGATAGCGGCTGCCGCCCTCTGCGGCGAAGGTGTCGTACAGCAGCGTGGCAAGGTAGCGGGCGTGCGGGGCGCGGCCCTTCTCGACATAGACCCTCTGCAGGATCTCGATCACCTTGAAATGGGCGGGCGTCAGTTCGAGCCCCTCCTCGCGCGCCTTTGCCGCCGCCGTCTCGGCACTCCACTGGGCGATCTCCGCGCGCCGCATGGCGACCAACGGATCACCACCTTCTGAGGGGTTGAGGATGGCCTTGTTGATGTCGATCTCGGTCATGGTGTCACCTCGGAAACGGTTGCAGGAGGCTCAAGTCCGGGGTTTGACGCCCGGGAACGGAATGGGTGCGTGTCCGGTCGGCTCGGCTACCGCGCTGGACGTCGGCGTTGCGGCTCCCGCTGCCGCGAGCGCCCGCGCCTCGAGCGACAGGAACCATTCCGCAGGGATATCATCGTGCTCGGGAAATTCCACATCGACGTTGCCAGCGGTCAAGCCCAGGCGATCTCTCAGATAGGGCGAGAGGCCGCCGACGAACTGGCGCAGGTTGCCGCAGATGTCACACAGAATATAGACCCGTCCGTCGATGCGCCGTGGCCGCCAGCGATGCGGCAGGGCATCCTTCAGCAGGGTCGGACCTTTGACGGCGATCTCGCACTCGCTCTGGCAGGCGTCACACTTGATTTTCACGCGAGGTCTCGGCCGACGGCCGCTCCGGTTGGTGTGGGATTATCCGCGGACGCGCGTCCGGTGCAGGCCGCTGCCCGGCACCTCGGCAAAGTCGCAGACCGCGCGCTCGGAGACGCCGAGGGCCTCCTGCAGGTAGGTCGAGATGCCGCCCTTGAAGTGGCGGATGTTTCCGCAGCAGTCGCACAAGGTATAGGAACGCCCGCCGATGCGCCGCACCGTCCAGCCCACCCTCAGGCCGCTCTCCGGGTTCATCGGTCCTTCGGGGGGATAAGGCGGCATCTTGCACGCATCGCATGTGGGCTCGGACATGGCTTGCGGCACTCCCTGTTGAATTTCGACACACGCGCTTCAGTCGGTCACCTCGACTATCCGAGACAAAGTCAGCCAGGGCAAGTGTGTCTGCCTGCGGCGGTGTGCGCGTGTCGAGGTGAGGGCAACGGGACCAGGGGCGCACGCAGTGCATCAAATGCCTCAGCATCGTCGAAGAGGTACGGGTAACATCGCAGCGCAGAGGGCGTGAGGGCCGCGTCTCAAGACTATGATGCATTGCAACGGGATGCTGCAATGCAAAATTATAGCCTGTATATATCTTAATTGACTTATCCAATCTCTCATAGGACCATGTTGGGATGTTTTGTGCTCCTCTATGAGCGCAGCGAGTTCTGGGCGCAGCAAGACCAGGGCTCAGGGGGGAGCGACATGGCGATGGCAGCAGAGGATTGTTCAATGGGCGACGGCAAGGTTATCCCGCTCACGGGCGTTGCGCCGGTCGTAGCTGGCGGGGGCGGTTCGCCGACCGACGGCACGCAGCGGCTGGCCGACTGTTTCGAGCGCAGTGCGCGGCGCTGGGAAATGATCATCTACCCGGCCATGATTCTGTTCACGCTGTTTGCCGGTATCGCCTTCGTACAGATCTATCGGCTGACGACCGACATCCGAACTGTCGCCGAGCAGGTGCAACCCCAGGTCGGCGAGCAGTTGGTCAAGCTATCGGAGAGCATGCAGACCCTGACGGCCAGTATCCGCCAGATCTCGGGCGACATTCGGGCCATGCACGACGACATCGCCAAGATGCAGGCCAACACGGAGGTCATGGCGCGTCACATCGGCTATCTGGAAACCATCAATGCCAATATGATCCAGATGAATCAGAATATGGGCGTCATGACGTATCATACCGACACCATGCGCTGGAACATGGCCAACATGAACCGGTCCATGTCCTCCATGTCGCGACCGATGAATTTCATGAGTTCGTTCATGCCGTGATCTTGCCTCAATTGGAGGGCTCTCCTTAAGAGGTATGGTGCACTGCAGCAAATTTCATGAGGTAAAGTTATGCGTGAAATCAATGATTTGCCTATGAGTTTTCACTGTGTTTAGAGCCCCTTAGGGGGCGGACACCCTGCCGCAGGCGGGTGGGTTGACGGCGCGGTGCCGACTCGACAGTCTTATGTTGCGGTGCGGTCGTCGCGCCGCTCCTGCCTTTGGGATCGGTTTTGCATGGAGCGGCTCTGTCGTGAGCTGCTGCCGCTGTGGGCCTGATCGTGAGGCAGGACAAAAAAGCAGACTTCGGAGATCTTGATCCATGAGCACCAACTCGAATGGCGCGTGCCGGGGGTGCATTCCCATGATGCTCGAGACGGTTGCGCTCGTCTCGCTGTTCTTCATCGCCGTCATTTCGACGGTCTACCCCCTGTTGGGGCATTGACGCATCATAACTACCAAACGAAATCCTGACGCATCGCACTCGGCAGACCGCGCCTTCCGGCCGGCTCTCGGAACGAGTGTCGGAAGGCGCAAACAAAGAAAACTCCGTCCGGCCGATCGGGTAGAGTTCTGAGACGGCGGCTAGTCCGGACGGTATTGATCGGCCATCCTGCGGGATGGCGCAATTGAGCGAGACGGCATCCGAATCACGTTCGGATGCCGTTTCGATTCTCAGGATGGGTCTTTGGATCGGTCTCTTGATGACCAGGGATCACGCGGACCGCTACCGCGAGGCGGGCCGTCCGGGGCAACTGGCCTTGGCCAAGGCGCGCAGCCGATCGGCCTTGTCGGGAGCGATCTGGGATATGACGTCGGCTAGGCAGCTGGCCTCCGCCGCGCGGTTCTGCTTCAGCAACCGGTTGGCCGTCTCCATGTATTGATCGGCGGCTTCGGCGTAGCGCTTTTCGCCGTAGAGGACGTTGCCGAGTTCACCCGTGATATCCGGCATGTCGGGGTATTGCGCGGCGAGCTGGCGGTAGGCGGCAATGGCGTCCGGCTTGCGGGCTATGACGGCCTCGCGGGCAGCCTGCCAGGCCTTGGCGAGCGACAGTCCCGAGCTGGCGGATTCAGCAGGCGTCGCGGCGGCGGGTGGCAACGGACTTCCCGGTTGGCTCATGGATCGCGGCTGCATGGGGGGCGCGGCGGGAAGCGCAGCCGATGTCGTGGAGGCGGCCGGCATCGGCGGTGCAGCGCCCGCGCTTGGAATCGACCCGGTCGTGGCCTCGTCGCGGCGAATCGCAGGTGGGCTTGCGACGTCATGGCTGGGACCAGCGGGCGCGGTCTCCGACGGCCGGGGCTTGGCTGCCGCCTCGATGGGAGCAGCGACAGGAGCAGCGACGGCGGCCGGCTTAGGCTCTGGCGCAGAAAGTTTAGCCGGCGATGGTTCGACGGGGGCTACCGTCACGGCCACGGCGGGCAGTTGCGGAACCTCTGTGTCGGACGGTGGCAGACGCTTGGCAGCGACCGGAGCCGGCTTCTCGACTGCAGGAGCGGCGGCGACGGGGGCAACTGGTGCGACTGGAGCAGGCGAGGGCGTCGAGACCGCCGCCGAGCCACCGCGCAGAGCGACGGGCTTGACGGTCATGAACTGGCCGAGCCGATCCTCCGCGCAGACCTGATCGCCGACATCGCGCAGGATCTCGCGGTGGAACACGTAGCCGAGCACGCCGAGCGAGACG
>JBGSQO010000608.1:0-2246 GCA_041738055.1 Filomicrobium sp. | reverse complement strand
GCCCAAACCATCCGCGAGCTTCAGCTTGAGCTTGCGGGCCGCCCATGCGCGCGGTTGCCGCCAGAAGCGGGGCTTCACAGGCGCGGGGCCGCTCGCCTTGTCGTCAGCTGCAGGCACGATCGATCCTCCCGAGGCACGCGTTGACTTATACCGTCCGGACGAACCGGTGACTCATCTGACTGTCCGATCGGCCGGACGGTATTTTCTTTGTCTGCGCCTTCCGACACTCGTTCCGAGAGCCGGCCGGAAGGCGCGGTCGACCGAGAGCGATGCGTCATGAGTTCGTTCGGGCGGTATTATACCAACCGACCGAATAAACCGACCCCCAGCCGTTTTGACCTGACTCTCGGCAGGCCGCGCCGTCCAGCCTCCCGGCGCGCGGCGGCCGGCGCTCGGAACGAGTGTCGCCGCGCCAACTAAAGACTCCTCCAGTTCCCTGCGGAACAGCGAGCCGGCTCGAGCGAGCGCATTTTCCACTTGTCCCCGAGCGGATGGCCAGACGGCCGACGCCAGACGAGGCCACGAGATCAAGAGGAGAAGCCCCCATGACGAAGCTCATCAAGTCCGCCACGCTCGCCGTGATGCTCGCCACCGTCGTCGTCAGCGGCGCCGTCCTGCCGATGACCGCCGCGCAGGCAGGTTACGACGACTGCAAGAAGGACGGCTCCTTCAAGGGCGATTGATTTTATACTAACCGAATCAACTCCTGACGCACCGCTCTCGGCAGACCGCGCCGTCCGGCCGGCTCTCGGAACGAGTGTCGTAAGGCGCAATCAAGGATCCTACCGTCGAGCGGAGAACCCCTTCCAAGGCCAGCCGGGCATTCGCGCCCCGCTGGCCTTTTCGTTGCAATTCCTCCTGGCAAACGTCTCCCAACGTCCCAGGATGAGCCGAAATGATCTACCGCCGCCGCAAGACCTCCGCCGAGATCGCAGCCACGGCGCTGCCGGTGCTGCAGGCGACCTTGGCGTTGCCCGTTCTGGTCGTTGCGCTCTACTGGGCGAAGTCGGCGGCCGGTATCGACCTGATGGACGGTCCCTCGCCCCTGCACGACTGGCTGTATTGGCGGTAAGATGAGGGGGCGGCTGGTCGTTTCGACCGCCGGGAGATCATGGTCTCATGTCAAAGCCCATCACGCCCCTGCTGACGGTCGATGCCGTCGTGTTCGACAAGGCCGGGCGGCTGTTGCTGATCCGGCGCGGGCATCCCCCGTTCGAGGGCGCCTATGCCTTGCCGGGTGGCTTCGTCGATGTCGGCGAGACGGTGGAGGCGGCCTGCCGGCGGGAACTCCTGGAGGAGACGGGCCTCAAGGCCGGCAAGCTACGACTGATCGGCGTCTATTCCGAACCGGGCCGCGATCCGCGTGGGCACACCTGCTCGGTCGCCTTCCTCACCGTCGCACGCAATCCCTCGGCCGTCAGTGCGGGCGACGATGCGGCAGCAGCCGAATGGGTGGCGGACTGGAAGCTCGTCAAGCTCGCCTTCGATCACAGGACGATCGTGAGGGATGCGGTGAAGCTGAGGGCAGCAGCGGGCGCGGCCGATTGATACAAACCGAACGAAATCCTGACGCATCGCTCTCGGTAGACCGCTTGTTCCGGTAGGCCGCGCCTTCCGGCCGGCTCCCCGGAGGGGAGTCGGAAGGCGCAAAGAAAGAGTAATACCGGCCGGCGTCAGCAGCCGACCCGTCGCCGCTCGGAGGCGGCGCGGTTCTTGATGTGCGGGGGCGCCTTGGGGAAGCGGGTGCCGAGTTCGGCGAAGGACGAGCAGGCGGCATCCTTCTGACCCAGCCGGTCGAGCGACATGGCGAGCTTCAACAGGCTGTCGGGTGCCTTCTGCGAGGAGCCGTAGTCCTGGTAACCCTTGAGGAAGGCGCCAGCCGCGGCCTTGTACTCGCCGCGCATGTAGTGGGATTCGCCGAGCCAGAACTGGGCGCTGCCGGCCAGCCGGTCCTTCGGGAAGCGCTGCAGGAAATCGCCGAAGGCTTGCTCTGCGGCCGGATAATCCTGCTGCAACAGATAGCCGTAGGCGGTCTCGAACTGTTGCTTGGAATCGTTGCCGTCAGCGCCGGGTAGAGCCGCCAACTCCTCGCGGTCGTAGGAGCCTGGCTGGCGCGACAGGAAGCCGCCGATGGCATCGCCGTCGCCGCTGTCGGATGGGGCCTCGCCGGGACGGACGATCGTTGCACCAAAGCCGCCGATGTCCGGTCGCGTCTCGGGCTCGACCTGAGGCCGCGCCTCGGCGTA
>JBGSQO010000605.1:0-12497 GCA_041738055.1 Filomicrobium sp. | reverse complement strand
TCGGCGCCCACGAAATCCCCATAGAGCCCGCTGAATCGGCTGCCCCCAACCCGCGCCTTCATTCCCTGGCGGCTTTCGTACGCCGCCCCAGGGCTCGGGGCTGTCGTCCGCATGGGGCCGGCATCCGAAACCCGTCACATTTACGGTCGTCGCTAGATCGTGCCGCCCGCGATGATCGATCGACCGCTGCTGAGGTGCATGGCTGACAGTGCTCTAAACGCTAAAGGGGGGCGGGGCTGCCCTCCAACAGGCCATGTGCACCCCCGCAACAGGCGTGCCGCGGATATCACAGTGCTACCGAGTTGGATACGCGGTTGCTGGGTTCACTCCAGACGTGATTGCTATTGAGACCTAATTGCTGCGTCAGCATTTCCCTTCCGCACATCCTCCCATGCTTCCAGATCTTGTGATCACCAGCCGATGGCTCGCGGCAGCCATGTCGCTATTGCCGGGAAGAAGAAGAGGAGGACCACGGCAGTCAGTTGCAAGACAATGAATGGCACCACGCCTTTGTAGATTGCGATGGTCGGCACCGAGGGTGGGGCAACGGAACGCAGATAGAAAAGCGCCCAGCCGAATGGTGGCGTCATGAAGGACGCCTGCAGATTCAGTGCCACAAGTGCGGCAATCCAGACGAGATCGACATTGGCGGCCTGCAGGATCGGCAGGAACAAGGGGACGACGATATAGCTGATCTCGATCCACTCGATGAAGAAGCCCAATACAAAGATGATCAGCATCATGAAGGCGATGTCTGAATTGATTCCACCTGGGATGAAGGCAAACATGTCGTGCACCAGCGCCTCGCCATTGAGGCCGCGGAAGGCAAGCGCAAACACCTGAGCGCAGATCAGAATGAACATCATTCCGGCTGTGATGCGCGTCGTAGCCAGCGTCGTTTCGCGAAGCACCGAGAACGACAGCCGACCCATTAGCGCTACGACGAGGATGGAGCCCATGGCGCCCATCGAGGCCGCCTCCGTGGGGGCTGCGACGCCGCCGATAATCGAGCCGAGTACCGCGAGCACCAGGGCGACGGGTGGCAGTCCGACCCGCGCCGCCTTGCTCCACAATTCGCCCCGGCTCATCGTTTCCCGCTCCGCCAGTTCGACCGGCGGCACCAGCTCTGGCTTCACCATGCCAAGGACCAGCATGTAGATGACAAAGATCGCCGACAACATGAGGCCCGGCAACAAGGCAGCGGCAAACAGCGTGCCGACCGACTGACCCAGGATATCCGCCAGAAGGATCAGGATCGTCGATGGCGGGATGATCTGCCCCAGCGTCCCAGAGGCACAGATCGTGCCGCAGGCCGTGGGCAGGTGATAGTTGCGGCGCATGAGTGCCGGCAGCGTGATCAACCCGAGCGTGACGATAGTTGCGCCAACGATGCCCGTGGTCGCCCCCATCAGCACGCCGACCAGAATGATTCCGATCCCCATGCCGCCACGCAATCCACCTGCGAGATGGCCGATGACATCCATCAAATCATCGGCGATCTTCGACTTCTCGAGCATTACGCCCATGAACACGAATAGCGGAATTGCGATCAGTGTGTAATTGGCGGTTACGCCGAAAATGCGCGCAGGCAGAAGGTTGAACAATGTCGCGCCAAAACCCAGATAGCCGAACACCAACCCCGACACCGCAAGCGTGAGTGCGACCGGCATCCCGATGGCGAGGAGCGCGAAAAACGAAACGATCGAGAGGATCGCCAGAACCTCGGTATAGGGCATATCACGTCCTCGCGTTCGTATCGGCAACGGCCAACACCAGGGAGAGCCAAGCGCGCAAAGTGGCTGCGACACCCTGGATGAACAGCAGCGCGAACCCGATCGGCAGCATCGCCTTCACGATCCAGCGATTGGTCAGGCCACCCGGATCGGGGGATTGCTCGCCAATGGAATAGGATTGCTCGACATAGGGGAGCGACAGATAAAACAGGATCGCGACGAGAACGCACACCATGATCATCGAGACGAAATCGACAAGCCGCTGAATGTACAGGGAAAACTTCCCGTAGAGAATATCGACCTTGACGTGACCGTCGTGGAGAATGGCGTAGCTGAGGCCGAGCAGACAAATAGGCGCCATGAGGTGCCACTCAAGCTCCTGCATGGCGACCGAGCCGGTGCGGAAAAAGTAGCGGAGCAGCACGTTGAACGCCATGACGCAGACGAGCGCAAAGGCGCACCACCCCGTCACGCGGCCAATCCTGTCGATGAACCAATCGAGGCCATCGGCTATTCGACTGAGTGATGTCATTGTATGAGCCCCCCGAGGCCAAGACGGCAAGCAGTCCGGAGGCTGTCTCCGAACCGCTTGGATGTGTCGTGTTCTTCAATTGCTTCAGGCTTTGATCTGGCCGCGAATTTGCGTCTGATAGACGGCCTCGCTGATACCGGCCCACTTGTCGTGTTTCGCCTTGAATGTCATGAAGCTGTCGTGGACCTTCTTGACGAGCGGGTCCTTTGCCGTCGCGGCAGCCAAGACCGCCTCGGTTGCCTCCTTCAGCTTGGCAATGATCTCCGGCGGCAGCGGCGCCGCGGTGACACCGAAGTTGGTGACCAGATCATCGAGGGCCTCGGCGTTGGTGGCTTCACACCAAGTGTGGCTGATCACGTTGCAAGCCGCCGCCGCAGTGCGCACGACCTCCTTGAGGTCCTCAGGCAGCGACGCCCACGCCGCCTTGTTGACGATCAGTTCGGTGACCGTCGAGGTCTCGTGCCAGCCCGTGGTGTAGTAATACTTTGCGGCCTTGTGCAGACCAAGCCGGCGGTCCTGGTATGGTCCGACGAACTCGGCCGCGTCGATGACGCCGCGCTCCAACGCCGGGAAGATCTCACCTCCGGGCAGCAGTTTCACGTCGGAACCGAGGCTCGCGTAGACTTTTCCGGCGAGTCCCGGAATGCGCATCTTCAGGCCCTTGAAGTCCTCGACCTTTTCGATCGGCTTCTTGAACCAGCCGGTCATCTGAATTCCGGTATTGCCCATCGGCATCGGCACCAGGTTGAACGGGTCGTACACCTCCTCCCACAGCTTCAAGCCGCCACCGTGGTAAAGCCACGCGTTCATGCCCTGGAAGTTCATGCCGAACGGGACCGCCGTGAAGTACTGCGCGGCGAACGTTTTGCCGGACCAGAAGTAGCTGTTGGCGCAATTCATTTCGACGGTGCCCTTCGACACCGCGTCGAACCCTTCGAGGGCCGGGATCAACTCACCGGCCGCGAAATGCTGGATGTTGAGGCGGCCGCCAGACAGTTTCTTGACGAGATCGATGAAGTATTTCGGACTGCCGGGCCCCTCGACGTAGAAGGGCGCGCCTGGACCGTAGGCGTTGGTCATTTTCCAGTTGAAGGTCGTGTCGGCGCGTACGAGTGCCGGAGCCGCGACGGCGGCGGTGGTCGCAAGGCCAGCCGTGACGCCCGTCGAGATGAAGCGGCGACGATCCATATGCTCAGTCTCCCATGACCCGAGGTTCCCTCGCGCATGAACTGCGCGACCTCAAGCCATAGGCATATTGCGTGCCAGTATTATTTTTTGCCCATCAGTAAAGGTAAACGCCGGCTGAAGCCGCGACTCTCCGCAGACGCCGCGACAGAAAATTGGGCTGTTCGGCACGCTGACTGCCTGAGCGCCAGCCAGTTGCCTCACTCGTGCGGTGGATCAGTATCCCGCCGCGCGGCCGTCGCTGCGTGGATCGGAGGCGCCTTCGATGGTGCCGCGCAACGGGCCATCGCGGTGCGCGACCAGGGCGCCGGCATGGCCCATGACCTCGTCCATGCCACCGATGACCTTGACATCGTGGCCCGCTGCTTGAAGCGCTGCGATGACGGCGGGATCGAAGCGGTTCTCGATGCGCAGGTTGGTCTTGTCGGCCCCCCACGTCCGTCCGAGCAGCCAACGCGGTGCGTCGATGGCACGCTGCAGGTCTTGCCCGTAGACGACGTGGCGTGTGTAGATCATCGCTTGCGTCTGCGGCTGGCCCTCCCCACCCATGGTGCCGTAGGGCATGATCCGGCCATCATTCAAGATGGCCATGGCCGGCTGAATGGTATGGAAGGGACGCCTGAAAGGCTCCAGTGCGTTCTGGCGGGAAGGATCGAGCGCGAAGCTCGTGCCGCGGTTCTGCCAGGTGATGCCGGATCCCGGCAACACGACACCGGAGCCGAACTCCCAATAGACACTCTGGATGAAACTGACCGCGCGACCCTCCGCGTCGATGGCGCCGAGCCAGACCGTATCGCCGCGCTTGGCCACTTGCGGCCACGGCAAAGCTGTCGCGCGATCGATCCGGCGGGTAAGCGCGTCGAGCACGTCGTCGGCAAGGAAGTCAGCCGGATCGCGCGTCATGTAGGCTGGATCGGTGACATGTGCATCGCGAACGAGGAACGCCTGCTTCGTCGCCTCGACGAGGCCATGCACGTAGTCGAATCCCTCTGCAGCCTCGACACCGAGCCGGTCGAACAGGCCGAGAATCATCATCGACGCGAGGCCCTGTGTGGGTGGGGGCATGCCGTAGGCCGTCCCGTTCGCCAGCCGGACCGCGAGCGGATCGACGAACAGCGCACGATGGCGTTCGAGGTCGGAGAGACGAAGCGGACTTCCCACCGCGCCAAGATCACTCGCCATCCGTCGCGCCAGATCACCACGATAGAAATCATCGAGGCCGGCTTCGGCTAGATGCGCGAGTGTATCGGCCAAGGGGCCGAGACGAAACAGCTCGCCGATCTGAGGATGCCGGCCGCCGGGCATGAAAGTTGCCGCAAAGCCCGGCACCGACTCCAACTCGGCGCGCTTGCCGATATTGTTTTTCACCTGCGTGCCGCTGGCTGGAAAGCCGTGCCGCGCATAATGGGTCGCCTCTTCGAAGAGACGCGTCAGCGGGAGACGACCGCCCCACTTTGCGGACAGCTCCAGTGCGGCCTGCCAGCCCGAGACCGCGCCAGCGACCGTCAAGGCCGCAAGGGGACCGCGCGCCGGAATGGCCTGCTCGTAGCCCTGCTGACGATAGAAGTCGCGTGTTGCACGTTCGGCCGCGGCGCCGCAGGCGTCGATACCAACCGGCGGGCCTCCGCCTTCGCTGATCAGCCAGAAATTGTCGCCACCCAGGCCGTTCATGTGGGGGTAGACGACCGCAATGGTCGCGGCGGCCGCGACCATTGCCTCGATGGCGTTGCCGCCGTCGCGCAGGACCGACAGCCCCGCTTCGGCCGCCAAGTGGTGGGGCGCAACCACCATGCCGCGTGTGGCTCGTGTCGTCTCTGGCATGTATCCCCCAAGTTCTCTATTGCGCCGACGCTAATGGGGCTAAACGGCACACGCAATCCGGCCGTCCTGCACATTTTCTCGCGGGCGCGGCCAAAGACTTGGAGATCACGTCGACAGGCCCAAGGCCGGACGGTATCAGTCCTCCTTGAAGCCGTAGGCCGGAATGCCCTGCTCGTTTTCGTAGTACTTGAAGGGCAGGAACTTGCCGGTCATGCCGATCTTGACGCGATCACCCTTCTCGTTCGCCACCCGCTCCATGGTCATGTCGAAATCGATGGCCGACATGATTCCGTCGCCGAACTCTTCCTCGATCAGGGCCTTCCAGGCCGGCCCGTTGACGAGCACGAGTTCGTAGAAGCGGTAGATCAGCGGGTCGGTCGGCGGCATCGGCGTGCCGGTTCCGCGATGGGGCACCTCGTTGAGCATGATTTCCTCGCTCGCCGAGAGCGCAAACAGCGCGGCAGCCTTGGCCGCCAGCGGCTTTACCAGCTTGTGCTGGCCAAGCAGCGCACCGACGATGAGAACGGGGCTCATGCCGCCGATCTCTTCGCAGATGTACTTCCACGTCCAACCCTTGGCGCGCTTGATGTCGAGGATTTTCTCGGTCAGCTGCTCTCGCTTCATTGTGTGCCTCTCATGCGAGTTGCGGAAAAAAAAGCTGGTGTGTCACCCGAAGCTGACGGCGCTACGCCCACGGCAGCCACGGTCGGTTCGGGTATGGCGGGGTTGACAACGGGCGGTTGCCGCGGGTTCCACGGCTTGCCGGCAGCGACCTCCTCGTCGAAGCTCTTGGAGCGCGACACGAGGAAATCGATGATGTGGTTGCGGACTGGATAGTAAGCCGCGTGGCGGTGCACATCGCTGCGGGTGCGTGCTTTCGGCAGCGGGTTGGCGACGATCTCTGCGATGCGCGCGCCAGGACCGTTGGTCATCAGCACGATCTTGTCGGCGAGATAGATCGCCTCGTCGACATCGTGCGTGATCATGAAGACGGTCTGCCCCGTCTCAAGGCAGATCTTGCGCACTTCGTCCTGCAGGGTTCCGCGCGTCAATGCATCCAGAGCCGAGAACGGCTCATCCATGAGAAGGATCTTGGGATCGATCGAGAGAGCCCGAGCAATGCCGACGCGCTGCTTCATGCCGCCGGACAGCTGCGCGGGCTTACGGTGCGCCGCAGGCTCCAAGCCGACGAGCCGGATGGCCGCCAGCGCCTTTGCCTCGATTTGCGAGCGCGACCATTTGGGCCAGCGCGACTTGACGGCGTAGGCGACGTTGCCAAGTGCCGTCTTCCACGGCAACAGGGCGTGGCTCTGAAAGATGACCGCGCGGTCGAGCGAGGGGCCGTCGATTGCCTTGCCATCGACGATGACGACGCCCGAACTCGGCGTATCGAGCCCGGCGAGGATATTCAGCACCGTCGTCTTGCCACAGCCCGAGTGGCCGATGACGGCCACGAACTCCCCGCGCGGCATCGACAGCCACAGATCGTCGAACACCGTCGTCGTGCCGCCTCCGGGCGCCGGGTAGGAGCGCGAGATGCTCTCGATCGAGATATAGCGATCCTGCATGGGTCTACTCCGGGTATGTGACGAGACGGCCGAGCCGGGCGAGCACCTGATCGAGCAGCATGCCGACGAAGCCGATAACCAGGATCGCCACGATCACGTTGGTGATCGAAAGGTTGTTCCACTCGTTCCAGACGAAGTAGCCAATGCCGGTGCCGCCGACGAGCATCTCGGCCGCCACGATCACCAGCCACGCGATGCCGATCGAAATACGCATACCCGTGACGATGGTCGGGGCGGCCGCGGGAAGGATCACGGTGAAGGCTTTGCGGAACGTTCCGACCTCCAGAGTGCGCGCGACGTTGAGCCATTCCTTGCGCACGTTGGCGACACCGAATGCCGTGTTGATCAGCATCGGCCAGATCGAGCAGATGAAAATTACGAAGATCGCCGAAAGGCCGCTGTCCTTGATCGTGTAGAGGGCGAGTGGCATCCAGGCGAGTGGCGAGATCGGCTTCAACACCTGGATGAAGGGATCGAGCGCTCGGCTCATCAGTGGCGACATGCCGATGAGAAAGCCGAGCGGCAAGGCAACGAGCAGGGCGAGGCTGTAGCCGGCGGCGACCCGCATGATCGAGTAGCCCAGCTGCAGGCCGAGCCCCATGTCGTTGGTGCCGCGCACGTAGAACGGGTCCATGATGTGACCCCACAGCGTGCTCCCGACTTCGATCGGACTTGGCATGGCCGACTTGCCTTGCGTGGCCGACAGGCCCATGAGTTTGGCGTATTCTGGATCCATCTGCTGCCCGCCGCTGCCACCTGACACCGCGAGGTGCCAGGCCAGCAGGAAGGTGACGAACATCATGATCGATACGGCAGCGGATCTGAACTCGAGCGAGCGCATGAAGTCGTCTCCCGTTCGGTTGCAGTCTTCAGCTGCGCTTGATCGCGAAGCTCTCGAGATATTCGGCCGGCTTGGCGGGGTCGAAGGTCTTGCCCATCACCGCGAACGTTTTCGTCGAGGCCTCGGGCGGGGTCAGTCCGGCCTCCTTCATCAGGCGCACCGCATCGGTCTGCAGAAACACCTCCTTGGCGATACCCTGGTAGTCGACGTCGCCTTTGAGCTGGCCCCACCGCTTCATCTGCGTCAGCATCCACACCGCGAAACTTTCCCACGGGAAGGGATCGAAGGTGACGCGGTTTGGGTCCTTCTTCACGTTGCCGAGGCCATCGGCATAGGTTCCCGTCAACACCTGCTCGAGCACCGTCACTGGCGCATTGAGGTAGTTGGGCGGGGCAATGGCCTCGGCAATCTGCTTGCGGTTTTCGGCCTTCGACGCGAACGCCGCCGCCTCGATGATCGCGCGCAGCAGGGCGCCGTAGGAGTTCGGCGCTGAGGTCACGAATTCCTTGCTGGCGGCGAAGGCGCAGCAGGGATGTCCGTCCCAGATCTCCTTGGAGAGGATGTGGTTGAAGCCGACACCATCGAAGATCGCACGCTGGCAGATGTTGTCGGGCGCGAGGAAGCCATCGATGTTGTCGGCGCGCAGGTTGGCGACCATCTCCGGCGGCGGCACCGAGCGGAGTTGCACGTCCTTGTCGGGGTCGAGTCCGTGCTCGGCGAGATAGTAGCGCAGCAGATAGTTGTGCATGGAATAGTCGAACGGGATCGCGAACTTGAAGCCCTTCCAATCCTTGGGGTCGCGCTTGTCCTTGTGCTTGATAGCCAACGTGATCGCCTGGCCGTTGATGTTCTCGATCGCGGGAACGGTGAACGGCACGGCCGTTGACCCGAGACCGAGTGAGATCGCCAGCGGCATGGGCGACAGCATGTGCGCGGCGTCGTATTCCTTGTTGAGGGTCTTGTCTCTGACGACGGCCCAGCCGGCCGTCTTGACCACTTCGACGTTGAGACCCTGCTTTGCATAGAAGCCCATCGGGTGTGCCATGATGATCGGCGTGGCGCAGGTGATCGGAATGAAGCCGACCTTCAAATCCTTCTTTTCGGGCGCGCCGGTCGTTGCCAGAGCATCGGCCGCCGTCAGGATTGGAAACACCTCCGCAATGGCGGCGGCCACCGTCGTGGCGCCGACCGCTCGCAGGAACGACCGACGCTGAACGGGGTTGGGAAACATGGCGCGCATCACGCCTGACTCGACGACGCGGCGCATGCGGGCATCTTCCCCGGCCGTGTCGATGAAGTCTGCCTCGACCTTGGCGCGATGCGATGCAGCGTCGTGCTCAGCCTGCGACGTGTGTTGACCGCAAGAGCACCCACACCGCTTCACGGACTTGCGATCGGCATCGAAGGGGTCGTCGAACGTGGACATGGGTCGCTCCTTGCTGGGTGTGAATTCTAGAGTGCCGGGCGGATCGAAAACTTGAACTGGGCTATGCCGACAGCCGCGTGCCGTCCGGTTCAGGCCGGGATTTCGGCGAGCATTTTGCGAAGCTGCTTGGTGGCTGGCGTCACGATGGCGACGAAGTAGGCCTCGCGCAGCCGACGTTGCGCGGCGCCGGCCTTGACGTAGCCGCGGGCGCCAGAGAACAGCATGGCAGCCTGTGCGGCCCGCAGTGACAGATGGCTCCCGGTGAGACGCGCCTCCAGCAACCGTCGCCACCGACCACCGCTCTCGTCGTAGGGTCTCTCTGCGAGCTGACGGACTTCGGACAGCAGCGTTTCGAGTTCCGCCTCCAATTGGTCCGGCTGGTCGTCGAGGAAGCAATTGACGTGACCAAGCGAGGTCTCCATGCGCCGCTGAATGTCGATGCAGCCGCGGATGACGCCAACGGCCATGCCCATCTGCAGGAGGATGAAGCCCTGGCGGACCTTGCGAACGAACGGTTCGGCAGGGTCGGCAAGCAGGAGGTCCGGCCCGAAGACTGCGTCGCGGAATTGCACAGCGTAGGTGCCGGTTCCGTCGAGGGCCAGGTGCTCACCGGATGGCACCAGCGTGACGCCGGGATGGTTACACGGGACAAGGGCCATAACCCGCTTTGTCGGCTGGCCCTCCTCTTCAACCTCGAAGATCGTCCCGAACGCGTGGTCTGGTCCGAGGTTGGAGACCCAGGGCAGCGCGCCGCGCACGACATAGCCGTCTGCGGTCCGGGTGGCCTTGAGCTTGAACCGCTCGATCTCGAACAGAGCCTTCATCGGGTTCGACAGCCCCGTTCCACCCAGCATCGCGCCGCTGGCGACAAGGGGAGCGAAGCGGGCCTTCAAGGCGGCATTGTCGGTGTTCTCGACGTACCAGGCCAATGTCGACTGGCACCACATGCAAAAGGCCGTCGACAGGCACTCTCGGCCGGCAAGCGCCATGGCCTCGATCGCGGCAACCAGATCCAGCCGGCCGCCGCTGACAGTGGGGATGTGGGCACTGTAAGCTCCCGCGGCGCCAAGCGAACGCAGCACCTCGGCAGGGTAGAGATCGTTTTCGTCGATGTCGCGAACGATCGGGACCAGGGACGATTTCACCACCTCACCGACGCGGCCGAGCATCGCATGGCGAGGCGCCAGATCGAGAGCGGCAGCCATCGCTTGTGGGTCTGTCGACACGCCGCTCCGCGACGGACGGCCTTGAGCAAACTTCGGCAGCAGGGCGGCAACTGCAGTGGCTAGGCTCATGGACACTCTCCAGGCTCGAACAACAGTGGCGTTCGTGCAGGTGACGGCACCCGCGCCGCACAGCCCATCAGGCCAGCGAGACCTCGAGATTGACGGGGCGGGTCATGGTGTTGGCGACGGGCGACCAGACCTTGGCGTGGGCAATCAGGGCGTCCAGTTCCTCGCGCGGGCGGTCGGCTTCGAACGTCACCTTGGCGCGGATATCGGTGAAGCCGACCGGCTTCTGCGAGAGATCGCCCGTCCCCCAGACGGCAGTGATGTTGAGATCACCCTCGAGTTCGATCTCGAGCTTGTAGACGGTGATGCCCTGCGCGACGGCATTGGCATGGATGCCGACGGCCAGACACGAGCCCAATGCCGAGAGCACGGCTTCCGACGGGTTGGGCGCGGTGTCGTCGCCGAGAAGTCCCGGCGGCTCGTCGACGATGTAGGCGGGAAGGTTGCGAATGAAGTTGAGGTGGCGGAAGCGCCCCTCGGCCACGGTCTTGCACTTCAGCGTCTTGATGACGTTCGGATTGGCCTTGCCGGCCGCGATGAGCATCTCCAGCCCCTCCTTGTCGATCGGGGCGAGACATCCGGTGACGGCGGTACGGGCTTGAGCGGTCATGCTTTGGCTCCTCCATGGCTTCGTGGGCTTCGTGCGGCAACTCAGGTCGCCAACAAAACAGACCGTTCTGTTCTCGCAAGCGCCGTGCCAATTGGCGAACCGTCGTGTTTATGTATTTCCATCAGACCTTTAGATTCGGATCGAGGAAGCGCCGACGTGTGGGATGCCAGCTTTCCAAGCAGCGGCGCGCAGCCGCAGGCCAAGGTTTGAGCACCGCGCGGCAGGCCGATTGCGGAAGATGTGCTATACCGCGCGCCGATGAGCAGCCTTGCCAGTCATCCCGCTGGACTAAGCCCGCAGCCCCTTAGATATGTCACAATCGCTGCAGTTGATTCGGATGCGCGGCGAGATATCGATCGTCCACAGACGTCCAAGAGGGACCCGAGCCATGACACTGGGTGGCCCGCGAAACCAAGCCGACAACTCCCCGCGCGAGCGATTGCTGACGGCTGCATCGGCGTTGTTCTGCCAGCGCGGCATCAATGCCGTCGGCGTCGACACGATCGTCGATCAGGCCGGCACCGCGAAAACAACGCTCTACAAGCTGTTCGGCTCCAAGGAGCAACTCGTCGAAGAGGTGCTCGCGCGCGAGGGTGAGAACTGGCGCGACTGGTTTACGAGTACCACCCGCAAGGCCGGTCACACGCCGCGCGATCGACTGCTCGCGATCTTCCCCGTCTTGTCGCAATGGTTTCGCGAAAAGCGCTTTTACGGTTGCCCGTTCATCAATGCCGTCGCCGAGCATGACAAGTCCAGCGACCGCCTCCGCCAGTTGGCGCTTGGCCACAAGCGTCAGGTTCTCGATTACGTGCGCGCCCTCAGTGTGGAGGCTGGTGTCATCGATCCGGATCGCCTGACGCACGAGATCGCGCTTCTGATGGACGGGGCCATTGTGGCAGCCATGATCACGAAGGACGCGGGCGTTGCAGATGTCGCGCAAGAGGCTCTAATTGTGCTGCTGGCGAGGCAGTCAAAGGCTCCGAGTCGTGACACCTGAAAAGGGCGGGGCAAACGACGCGGACTGCAAACTCAAATTCCAGACAAGCGTCACACGATGCCCCGAGTGGAAATTGATGCCACCCCTTTGCTCTGCTGTGGCTAAAACAGCAATTCACTACTGATCTTTATTTGAAGGCATAATTCGGTTCGGCCGCTTGTTTCGTAGCCCTTCACTGATGCGATGCCAGGAAGCGGAAGTCGTCCCCATTGAGCAAGCTCCATGCTTGCGACTTTCCCTTGGGTCAAACGCGTTGCACTCTAACTATAAGCTATCGGGGCACAGCACCCCCACTACCCCCGCCGCTTCGGGCGGGTGAGTACCACCACGACCTCGACGTGGGGCGCATAGACGAACTGGTCGATGGGCTGGACCGAGGTGATCGTGTAGCCGCCGTCGACGAGGATGCGGGCGTCGCGTGCCAGCGTCGCGGGCGCGCAGGAGACGGCCACGACGACGGGCACCTGGGATTTCGCCAGCATGGTGGCCTGC
>JBGSQO010000593.1:0-1924 GCA_041738055.1 Filomicrobium sp. | reverse complement strand
CAGGCCGGGCACCTGCTCGATGGGCATCTCGACGCCCAGATCGCCGCGCGCGACCATGAAGCCGTCAGCCGCCGCGATGGCGTCGGCGGCAGTCGGCAGCGGCTCGGACTTCCAAGCGTAGAGGATCGCCTCGTAGCCCTTGTCGTTCTCGACCTCAACGGCGATGCGGTTCATCATCTCGATCGCCTCGACAGGATACTTGCCGACCGCCGACTCCGCCGACAGCATGATGGCGTCCGCGCCTTCGAACACGGCGGTCGCCACGTCCGAGACTTCGGCGCGCGTCGGCACCGGGGCGGTGATCATGCTCTCCAGCATCTGGGTGGCGACGACGACGGGCTTGCCGGCCGCGCGTGCCTTGCGGGTGATCGTCTTCTGCAGGCCGGGCACCTGCTCGATGGGCATCTCGACGCCCAGATCGCCGCGCGCGACCATGAAGCCGTCAGCCGCCGCGATGATCGCATCCAGGTCGTCGATGGCTTGCGGCTTCTCGACCTTGACCATGATCTCGGCCTTTTTGCCGATGATGGCGCGGGCCTCCTCGACGTCCTCGCCGCGCTGCACGAAGGACAGCGCGACCCAGTCGGCGCCGAGTTCGAGGGCCAGCTTGAGGTCCTTGTGGTCCTTCTCGGTCAAGGGGCTGATCGGCAGCAACGTATCGGGCAGGCTGATGCCCTTGCGGCTGGCCAGCGGACCGCCCACGATGACTTCGGCGGCGATGCGGTCTGCGCTGGCCTCCGTGACGCGCATCCTCAGCTTGCCGTCGTCGAGCAGCAGGGTGTGCCCGGGCTTGACGGCTGCAAAGATCTGCGGGTGCGGTAGGAACACGCGGGCCGCGCTGCCAACGCTTTCGGTGCGGTCGAACACAAAGGTGGAGCCGGTCGGAACGTCGACGCGCTCGCCCTCGAAGGCGCCGATGCGGAACTTCGGACCCTGCAGGTCAGCGAGGATGCCGACAGGATAGCCGATCTCGGCTGAGACGGCGCGGACCCGGCCGAACAGGTCGGTCGCCAGTTCGTGGCTGGCGTGGCTCATGTTAATGCGGAAGACATCGACGCCGGCGATGGCGAGCTTTTTCAGCATGGCGGGATCGGCGGAGGCCGGCCCGATGGTCGCGACCAGCTTCACTCGACGATTGCGCTTCATTGTGCCGTTCCCCCTGCCTGTTCCTGGTCCGTCAGTCTGATCGTCCAGTCCTTGGCTTCTCCGGTATCGACTTCGAAAAAGCCATTGCGCTTGTAGCCGCGCTTTTCGCAATCCTGAACATCGCGGATCGCGAACACCTTGTCACCCGTGCACATGAAGCTGGTGCCGACCCAGGCGCCGCCGACATCGTAGTCGATGGCGTGCACATAAACGAATCGGCTCGGCACGGGCCCTCTGAGCAGCGTCTCGCAGGTCTGCGAGGGGATGTTCCACCAGCCTTCCGTCGCCCAGCCGGTGCCGTCCTTGTAGCCGACCGAAACGCCGACGCGGCTGGAGGTGGCGTTGCACAGCTTGAGGTCGGCACGGGCGGGCGTCGGCGCGAGGCTGATCAGGAGGGTTGCGAGGGTCGCACCTGCGAGTGCGCGCGGCGTCATCGAGGAGGCGAAGGCAGTCTGGGTGGTAGCGAGGTCGAAGGCGAGCACGGGGACGACACGCTCCGTTTGATGATGAGAACCGCGCGGGGTGAGACAGGGCACGCCACCGAACGCCCTGGCCACTGAAGGTCAGGGCACGGGATCGACGAGAACCACGCGGAAGTCGTTGACGTTGGTCTGGGTCGGTCCGCACTCGACGAGGCCGCCGACGGCGCGGAAGAAGCCAGTACTGTCGTTGTTCATCAGAAACGTGACAGGATCGAGGTTGGCCGCCTTCGCGCGGGACAGCGTGTCTTCCAGGACGATGGCGCCGGCCGGGTCGGTCGCGGCCCCGCCGCCGCCGT
>JBGSQO010000570.1:0-3009 GCA_041738055.1 Filomicrobium sp. | reverse complement strand
GGCGTACTCCAGCACGTCCTTCCGCGTCATCATCGCCGCCTGCGCCGGATCGAGGGCGAGCCAGGTCGCAAGCTCCGGCGGCACCAGCGTCATCAGCGCATATGGCAGCACGGGCATCCGCATCAGGTTGACGAAGTTGGTCGACGGCTGGCTGTAGGCGGGCGCGTTCATCAGGACGAGATCGCGCACGCGGCCGGGCGAGGTGCGGTTCATCTCGATGGTTACCATCAGCGCAATCGCCCCGCCGAATGAATGGCCAACGACGGTGAGGTCGGTCAGCCCGCGCTTGCGGATGAAAGCGGCGATGAGTGCGGCGTGATCGTGCGGCGAATAGGCGAGGTCGAACGGCTTTTCGGAACGGCCGAAGCCCTTGAGATCGACGGCGATGACGCGGTGGGTGCGGGCGATCGTCGGAATGATGTTGCGCCACGAGTAGGTCGAGGCGGCCAGCCCGTGGATCAGCAGGACCGGACGGCCGCGGCCGTACTCCTCCGCATAGAGCGCGACAGGCGCTTGGCCGCGCACGCCGAGGCTGACGCGATAGGCCTTGTCGGGGCTGAGCGCAGCAAGCGTCGGCGCCGGCAGAGCAGCCAGCAGGATCGGCAGCAGGAGACCGAGCCACAGGCCCGGCAGGATACGACGCATCTCACAACTCCCGACGCGAACCGAGGGGAACACTCGGCACTGGTTTAGCCGGGAGATGGTTTCCATCCGGTCAACGCGCGGCTCGCCGTGGGGCGGTTGCCGTTACGGCTCGCTGACGTGTGCCCGCGCCGTCACGGGCGCCGATTTGTGCCGCAATCCCGCCATCAATCCTTAACGTTCCATTGACACCCATAAAATTCCATGCGATCCCATGAATGCCCGTCCGCACCGGGCAGAGGGCCGTGGTCGTGGCGCCTGTCTTGAGAGAGGGCCAGGACGGAGCGACCGCCACGGTCCGCCTCTCTCGCGGGCGTCTCACGGGCTTTGCGTTCGAGGTTGCGCGGAATGGTTTCCAAAGGCCCAAGGCCTTTGGCGGGGTTCGGGGCAGAGCCCCGAGACGTCCGCAAGGCGGCCTGCCGCGAGCGGAAACTCCAAGCCGGGGCTCGCCCCGGAAGGCCGCAAGGCGGCTCGGCACGAGTGCCGGACGAAAACAAAAAGTTAGGCGTTGGAGGTGAGGTTAATTCAGGGGAGATGGACCGCTTTGTTTCGACATTCATCAACAAGGTCGACGCCAAAGGGCGAGTCTCGATTCCAGCTCCCTTCCGCGCCGTGCTCGAGCGCGACGGATATGCCGGCGGAATCTACTGCTACCCCTCGCTCGATGCTCCTGCCCTCGATGCGGGCGGCGAGAGACTTGCGAAAAAGATCGATGGGCTTCTTGCAAGTCTGCCGGATTATTCGGACGAGCGGGATGAATTGTCTGTCGCGCTCTACGGCGACGTCCAGGTCCTCTCGATCGATGGGGACGGGCGCATCGTCCTACCTGAAGGCCTTCGCGCGCACGCCTCGCTTTCGGGCCGAGTCGCTTTTGTCGGTCTTGGCGACAAGTTTCAGATGTGGGAGCCCGACGCCTTCGAAGAGCGCCGCCGCAAAGCCCGCGAAAAAGTTCGCGACCACCGGAAGCTGCTCGGGTCGGCCGGCGAATTGAAGGCTGGCGGAGAGTAGCGAGGCGAGCGTATCGGGCAACTGCCGTCGTTGACCGCGGGAAAGTGCGGCCGCTTTCGATTTCTTGCGGCCGCGATCCGAAACTACACGAACAGCGTGATGTCCGACTTCTGCGCCATGGGCAGGAAACTCGTAGCGCCGACCCAATCGGTGACGTCGGGGACGAAGTCCTCCCGCTCGAAGCCGAACACGTCGACCGTCATCTGACAGGCGTAGAATTTCACGCCACCCTCGATGGCCGCCTCGCGCAGCGTCTCGATGGAGGCGACGCCCTTCTTGCGGAAGGTCTCCTTCATGAGCGAGGTGGCCATGCGCTCGAAGCCGGGGACGTTGGTCTTGACGATATTGGGGATCGGCCAGTCGATTTTCTGGAACCACTCGGGTCCCATCGGCATCCGCATCGGCATCGCCGGATTGCCGACCGGCGTCACCTCCAGGTTCAACTTCTTCTGCAACAGCAGCAACCCATAGAACGTAAAGAAGATATTGACGTTGTAGCCGATCGCCGAAGCGGTCGAGGCTAGGATGAACGGCGGGTAGGCCCAGTCGAGCGTGCCCTTGGTGGCGATGATCGACAGCGTCGGCACGTGCGCTTCCTCGCGCGCCTTCATGCGCTCCTCGAAGCGGGCGTCGAACCAGCGCTCGAAGCGGGCGCGTTCGGCGTCGCTCAGGTCGGAAAGGTCGGGGCTGTGCTGGGTCGTGGTGAGTGTGTCCATCGTCGCCTCCTCAGGATTTGCGGATCAGGTAGGCATAGGCACCCTCGGCTTCTCCCGAGGACACCAGCGTGTGGCCGGTCTGGGTGCAGAACGAGGCGAAGTCCTTGATCGAGCCGGGATCGGTCGAGAGCACCTGCAGCACCTCGCCGGAGGCCATGTCTGTGATCGCCTTCTTGGCTTTCAGGATCGGCAGCGGGCAGTTGAGCCCACGCGCGTCGAGCACCTTCGGCTGGTGCGCGGCCGTCGCTTGTCCTCTCTCGGTCATGTCGTCAGCTCCCTGTTGTTGCTTTGGTCTTCGTCGATGTCTCGACGCTGATCGGCAGGCGCTGGCCTCGGGTCGTTGGGTGGTGCCAGGCGTCTGCAGGTGTCATGCGCATTAAACAAACCAGTTGGTTTGTTGCTGTGACGCTATGTCAGACCAGATGGTTTGTCCATGGGTATTCGAATATGCCGATGTGAGGATGACCAACTCGGTCGCGCGAAGACGGTCGCGAATGCGCTATGGTGGCAGCGCCGGGATGATCAGAGCCAACAACGTAAGCTGAGGACATGGCGGGACAATCTGAACGCGACGGGCGCTTGGGCGGGCCGCCGACCGACGGCGAGGGACGGGGGCCGTTGCGTGACGCGGGCCGCGATGCCG
>JBGSQO010000567.1:0-7567 GCA_041738055.1 Filomicrobium sp. | reverse complement strand
GACGCCGATGTCGGCTGCTTCCAGCCTGCGCAATTTGCGCCGATGGTGCTCGGTTCCTCGCGGCACCCGACATGCAATACAGCCCGCTGCCGTCTCATCGCGGAGCAAAGCGAACGCACGTCGCGCGGACGGTCTCATCGTGGACGCTGCCGCCATGCCCTCGGCACGACCGGCCCCGGCAAGGGCGGCGGCCACGGTCCGGGCAAGGGCAAGGCCAACTGACGATATCGCCGCGACAACAAATTCGGGCTCCAGGCGCTCGCTGGAGCCCGTTTGCTCGAGCATTGTGGATGATTGCCGCTTGCCGGCCTCAGATGTTCGCATCCGGGTCGTCGCCCATAGGCCGCAAAGCCCGGTGACCATCGGTCCGCACGAGGCTTCTCAGCCCCACGACGAAAATCACAAACGCGGGCAGAAAAATCGCAAGGTAGAGCGCCAGCAGCACCAGGCTCAAAAGCATTCCGCCATCTCCCGATCGACTTCCTTTATGTGCCCTGCTCGTTATGATCCGCGGCCGGCAATGGCTCGGCGGCCCCCCAAGCACGGGTAATCGTTGGTCCGCCCGCGCCTGAACGAGCGCACGATCACCTGGCACGGGCAGTCGCGCTGCAACCGGACCGACGTGCGCTTGCTCACGCCGGAATAGGCCCATTGGCTCGGAGCCGGGCCGATGCTCGTTGTGCGCGTGTCCTTCTGGCAGAGACTGCTGGCCTGAGCGCCCGAAAGCGGCAGCGCGATCGACAACACCTCGACGGCAGCCCATCCGAGC
This sequence comes from Filomicrobium sp., assembly GCA_041738055.1. GTDB lineage: Bacteria > Pseudomonadota > Alphaproteobacteria > Rhizobiales > Hyphomicrobiaceae > Filomicrobium. The sequence continues at coordinate 6,798 of JBGSQO010000567.1, read as the reverse complement.
AGACGATTGCGATTGTCCCGGCTCCTGGTGCTGGAGCTTGCGACCATGATCTTTGCCATGCTCCAGCCGGTTCGCCCAGAGATCTCAACGGGAGGGCCCACAGATCCACCTGACAGCACGCTGAACGCGAGGATGCAATGAAAGGGCCCTGATGCGGCACAAGGCAGCATACGTGCGAGCGCGACGCGCCATAGCGACGCTGGCATCACGAAGATAGCGACGTTTGCAATGGCATCGTTCAGGCAAGCGTCAGGTGCAGCCGTCATATGAAGCCTCCCGTTTCCGATCGGAGGATCACAAATGGCTCGTCGTGCCGTTCTAGGAACTTGTGTGCTTGCTCTCCTGGCCAGCGGGTCGCCCCACGCTTTCGGCGCAGAGATCCGCGCCTCGATCGAGCAAGTGGAGCGGTACGGTATCGGGTTTGGCGAGGTGCGTGTGGCGCAGGAGGAAGCGCTCGTCCTGTTGCCTGCCGTTGTCGTGCCGCCGCACAACAGCCGCTTGGCTGTCACCGCGCCGTTCGCTGGCACAGTCCGCTCTGTCGCCGTTCTGCCTGGGGCGTACGTCAAGAGTGGAGATGCGCTTGCGACAATCGTCAGCAAAGAGTTGGTCGAGACGACGTCCCGACTGCGTCAAGCCGAGGCGGAGTTCGACGCCACCTCGGCCGTTGCCGACCGCTACCGAAAGCTCGCCGATCAACGCATCGCAGCCCCGAACCGCGCAGCTGAAGCCGAAGCTCAGGCGCTGCGCTCGCGCGCGGTGGTGGATGAACATAAGCGTCTCCTGTCCATGGGTGGGATCCGCGTCGCCGCCGACGGCAGCTACGTGCTGAGAGCGCCCGCCGACGGGCGGATCGTCGGATCGGAGGTCGGCGCTGGCTCGCAGATCGCGAGCATGTCGGTGGTTCTCAGTCTCGACACCTCCAACGCCCTGTGGGTCGAGGCACAACTGCCGGCGTTTCTCGTCGGGCGCGTCCAGCTTGGCGACACCATCAGGTTGAGCAACGGCGTGACGGGAAAGGTCCTGGCCGTCGGTCACGCCATTGATCCAATGACGCGATCGGCCATGCTGATCGGGGAGTTGCCCCCTCAGTCAGGGCTGATGGCTGGACAGATGATCACGATCAGTATTGTGCGGCCAGCCGCGACCGGGGTCTTGGAAGTGCCGGCCCGCGCGCTGGCCTACGTCGATGGCCAGCCGACGGTGTTCGTCCGCACCGAGCAGGGATTCGCCGCAGCGACGGTTACGCTGCGCGGCCGGTCACTGGAGAGTGCGTCCGTGTCCGGCGCTCTCGCTGCCGGCCAGCAAGTCGCCACGAGTGGGCTGGCTGTCCTCGAGAACATGTTGGGAGGCGAATAGCCGATGCTGCGCCGCCTCATCGAGTTTTCACTGACGCAGCGCGCTTTTGTCCTGCTTCTCTCGGTCCTGGTTCTCGCGGCCGGCGCCTATGCGGCGTTGCGCTTGCCCATCGATGCCTTTCCAAGCATCGCCCCGGTGCAGGCCAAGATCATCATGAAGGCGCCGGGCATGACGCCGGAGGAGGTTGAGCAGCGCGTTATCACGCCGATCGAGATGGAATTGCTCGGCATTCCGCGTCAGACCGTCCTGCGCTCGTCGGCGAAGTATGCGATCGCCGACATCACCATCGACTTCGAGGATGGAACCGACATCTATTGGGCTCGTCAACAGGTGGCCGAGCGGCTTGCGGGGGTGATGGCCGAACTGCCAAGTGGCATTTCTGGCGGGCTCGCGCCGATTTCGACACCGCTGTCGGACGTGTTCATGTTCACAATCGAGGGCGGCGGCCTATCGCTCGAGGAGCGGCGCAGCCTGCTCGACTGGACGATCCGGCCGACGCTGAGAACCATACCCGGTGTGGCCGACGTCAACGCGCTCGGCGGCCTTGTGCGCACGTTCGAGGTCGTCCCAGACACTACAGCTCTTGCGAGCACCGGCCTGACCATCGCGGCCATCAAGGACGCGATCGGCGCGGCCAACCGCAACGATGGGGCCGGACGCCTCTCCGATGGCGAGAAAGCTCTGGTCGTGCGCGCGGAAGGCGCTCTTAAGGCTCCGGCGGACCTCGAGCAGGTCGTGCTGAAGTCGGTCAACGGCAAAGTCTTGCGTATCGGCGATGTCGCCAGCGTGCGCATAGGCAGCCTGACACGCTATGGCGCGGTGACCAAGAACGGTGTTGGTGAGGCGGTCGAGGGGCTGGTTCTTTCGCTGCGCGGTGCGGATGCGAGCGCCATTGTCGCGGCCGTCCGCCAGCGGCTCGATGAGCTGAAGCCGAGTCTGCCGGCCGGTGTGGAACTTGCCGTGTTCTACGATCGCTCCGACCTCATCAAGCGGGCCGTCGGAACGGTGACGAAGGCCCTTTTGGAGGCAACAGTGCTCGTCGTGGTGCTACTCGTTGCGTTCCTGGGCAACCTGCGAGCCTCTCTTGTCGTGGCTGCGACATTGCCGATGGCCGCGCTCATGACTTTTCTTGTCATGGGCTCGGCCGGCATGTCGGCAAACCTGATGAGTCTGGGCGGCCTTGCGATCGCCATCGGACTGATTGTCGATGCCGCTGTCGTGGTCGTAGAGAACACCGTCGAACGGCTCAACCATCATTCCGGTGACACGCGTACTCCTCAAGTCCATCACGTCTACCAGGCCGCCGCCGAGGTTGCCATTCCGGTCACGTCGGGCATCTTCATTATCTGCCTCGTGTTTATACCGCTACTGTCATTGCAGGGGCTCGAGGGCAAGTTGTTCTCCCCCGTCGCCCTGACCATCATCTTCGCGTTGAGTAGTTCTCTCGTCCTCGCGCTAACCGTCATCCCGGTCCTGTCCTCGGTGCTGCTTCGTGGTGGCTCCGAGCGGCCGCCGTTGCTCATGCGCCTGATCGAGGCGGTCTATCGGCCGCTTCTGCGATTTTGCCTCGCTTTCCCATGGCCGGTTTATCTCGTGGCGCTGGCGGGACTCGCGGCGATGGTCGTGGGCTATCAGTCGGTCGGCAAGACCTTCATGCCAGCCATGGACGAAGGCTCGGTGATCCTGCAATCGACGAAGCTGCCGTCGATCGGGCTCAAGACCAGCGTCGAACTCGACATGCTGATCCAGCGCACGGTGATGGAGAAAGTGCCGGAGGTGGTCGAGGTGATCTCTCGTGTCGGCTCCGATGAACTGGGGCTTGATCCCATGAGCCCTAACGAAACGGACGCGTTTCTCGTCCTCAAACCTCGCGAAGAATGGCGCGTGCCAGATAAGGACTGGCTCGTTGGCGAGTTGCGTGCGGCCGTCTCCGACATGCCAGGAATAGACTTCGCGTTCACCCAGCCGATTGAAATGCGCACCTCCGAGATGCTGAGCGGCGCGCGTGGCGATCTCGCGGTGAAGATCTTTGGACCCGACCTCAAGGTCCTATCAGACCTTGCCGGCCGCATCCGGGCAGCGATTGCCAAGGTGCCCGGAGCCGCCGAGGTGGTCACCACCTCGGACGATCGGGTCGACTACATGACCGTCTCGCTCGACCGGCTTGCGCTGGGCCGCACGGGGCTCGTGGTGAGCGGCGTAGAGGACGAACTGCGCGCCCTGCTGGAGGGAACCGACGCCGGCATGGTCAGCGAGGCCGGCCGCAGAACTCGGATCGTCGTGAAGGGCGGACCCGACTTGCGCGAAACGCCTGAGTTGTTTTCTCAGCTGCAACTTGCCACCGGGGACGGGGGCGTGATCCGGCTTGGCGATTTGGCAAAAGTCCAGCGGACGTCAGGGGCAGTGAAGGTCGACCGAGAGAACGCTTCGCGGTTTGCCATCGTGCAGGCTTACGTCACAGGCCGCGATCTCGTCGGCTTCGTCGAGGATGCGCAGACTGCGGTCGCCTCCGGGGTGACCATGCCACCCGGCTACCGGATGGTCTGGGGCGGAGAGTTCGAGAACCAGCGCCGGGCCGCAACGCGGCTGTCGATCGTCGTGCCTATCGCAGTTGGGCTGATCTTCCTTGTGCTGTTTTCAACGTTGCGCTCGCTGCGGCAAGCTGCGCTGATCCTTGCCAATGTCCCCTTCGCGCTCGTGGGCGGCGTCCTCTCGTTGTGGGCGTCGGGCGAGTATCTGTCGGTGCCGGCCTCCGTGGGGTTCATTGCGCTTCTGGGGATCGCCGTGCTGAACGGTCTGGTGCTCGTCAGCTACTTCAATCAGCTGATCGCGGAAGGCCGCACAGTTGCCGAGGCCGTCTTCGAGGGGGCCATGCGGCGTCTGCGTCCCGTCCTGATGACGGCCACCATAGCCGCCTTCGGCCTCGTGCCGCTGCTGTTTGCCACCGGCCCAGGGTCAGAGATCCAGAAGCCTCTCGCCATAGTCGTCATCGGCGGGCTCATCAGCTCGACGGCGCTGACCCTTCTCCTGCTGCCCATCCTATTCAGGCGCTTCGGGATCGAGCGTTGCAACACTACCAGAAAGGAAACGAGGCTCCAGTGGAACAGCCCCTTTGCAAGCTGACGCTCATCTATCCGACCAGCGCTGAGGACCGGATCGTCGAGACATTGCTGTCGTCCGAGCCGCCCTTGTCCGGCTTCACGACGTTTTCCGCCGAGGGACACGGGATGGATTTCTCGTCGGCATCGGCCTCCGAGCGCGTCCGCGGCCGGGTTCGGCGCGGCGTGCTGATGATCGTTGTACACCGCTCGCGTCTTGGCGGGCTTCTTGATCTGATCGCACGCGAGGCGCCCGTACCTTACCTGATGCACTGGGTCGAGCCGGTCGAGAGTTGCGGCAGGCTCGTTGCTCCAGCATCTCATCCGCAAAGCCAGTAGCTCTACGAGACGGCAAATGTTCAGCCAGCGGCGTTAGAGCGGGTCGCTAATGAGTTGTGAGCGGACTATAATGATCCGCCACGCCTGACGGTCGAGAGTGGTCAAGCTCGACCTTGATGACCGCAACAGCCTGCTACTGGAGCTCCTTGGGTAGCTGACCACATCCGGCGTTCGGTGTCAGCCTGGCCATCGCAAGAACACGGTTGCCGCCAGCCTAAGCCGTTGCGAGGATAACCGCGACGACGGCATTGATCCCCCGATTGGAGATCATGTGCTCAACGCCCAGGCAAAGGCGTCCATCCTCGATGGTCACTCTCAATACAGGAGACTGACCATGAACGACAACGACCCCAATGCCGGTTCCCGTTCGGCTCACCGTCACTAAGATTTGGCGATAGCTCCTCACTCAGACAGGCACAAGGTTGATCGCACGGCGGACCGAAGGAAACGTGCGTTGGTCGTGAACCTTGTAACAGCTCGGACTATCGAGTTCTTGCGGTTCGATCTAACTGATCCGCCGTCGGAAACTCGGTGAGTAGATTCCGGCCCTGGCCGCTTCAGAAGAGCGGCGGCTACCTTCAGCGCTCAGACATCGCAGTCGCTCGTGAGGTTCGCAACCTCGCCGACGATATCCAGAAGGGCCTACCATGCTCATAGGAACGATGGCCGCACGCTTGCTGGCCTTTCTATCGCTATTTGCTGTCTCAGCAGCGTGTGCCCAGACAGCGCCGACACCAAGAAGCGCGTTTCTCGATGGGCTGCAAATATCCATCGCCAACTCGATCGGTGCTCAAGACAAGACCGTAACCCAATCAGAAGAAGATAATTTTATGAGCAGAGTGCCGGTACACTCGGAGAAACACAATGTCGACCGCATCGGATGGCTTCGCGCTGCCGTACTCGGCGCCAATGACGGTATTGTCTCGACAGCAAGCCTCATTGTCGGTGTGGCTGCCGCCGCAGCCAAGCCAACCGATATTCTAATCACCGGTATTGCCGGGCTAGTTGCCGGGGCGATGTCGATGGCGGCAGGCGAATACGTGTCGGTCAGCTCCCAGTCCGACACCGAGCTTGCCGATCTGGCACGCGAGACCAAGGAACTTGCCGATACGCCCGAATTCGAGCGCGAGGAGTTGGCACAGATCTACGTCAAACGCGGCGTCGATCAGGAGCTTGCCGTCAAAGTGGCCGATCAGCTGATGGCTTTTGATGCTTTGGGCGCTCACGCACGCGACGAGCTTGGAATTTCTGAGATCACAACGGCACGCCCCATTCAGGCAGCACTAACTTCAGCGGCCACGTTTGCTGTCGGAGCCGCGATGCCGCTTGCCATGGTCGTAGTCTCGCCGACGGCTGTGCTCATTCCAGTCGTGTCTGTCGCATCGTTGGGCTTCCTCGCTCTGCTTGGCGCAGTCGGCGCAAAAGCCGGCGGTGCGGACATGATGAGGGCCACGGCGCGCGTGACCTTCTGGGGGGCATTGGCGATGACAGCCACCGCCATTATAGGCAAATTGTTTGGAGCTGTCGTGTAGTCAAATTTCGCTCACGACCTCGCGCAGACGAATTCCGCTCAATTGCGAGAAAGCAGATAAAGAGAGTCCTGCTTATCAATTCCGGCTGAGGACTGTTTCGGGTCATTCTCGACGCGCGAGAGCATATACACGGTCAGATTGATCCGAAAGCGTCCGGCCAACCGGCGCATCCAGATGGTGGTCGCACGCTCGACGGTGCCGACGCAATACCTCCGATAGCGACCGTGCTTGCCGAGGGCCTTCGACCCGACCGGCATCGTGTCCTCGACAGCCGCTTCTGGGATGATGGAGCCTTGTGCGATGCACCATCTGGTTCGAGACGCACGGCAGAAAGTGTGACGGGTTTCGGATGCCGGCCCCATGCGGACGACAGCCCCGAGCCCTGGGGCGGCGTACGAAAGCCGCCAGGGAATGAAGGCGCGGGTTGGGGGCAGCCGATTCAGCGGGCTCTATGGGGATTTCGTGGGCGCCGA
>JBGSQO010000519.1:0-1623 GCA_041738055.1 Filomicrobium sp. | reverse complement strand
GGCCACCCCCCCCCCCCACTTCACTACCCCTTGCCCGTGCGCAGAAGTTGGACCAACGAATGACAAGCCACCACGCCAACGCCATCAAAGCCGCCCTTGCCGAGACGACCGCCCGCCAGTCGCGCGCATCCGACCCTGCCGTCTCCGCCTGGGTCGCCGCCAACGCCGGCACCGGCAAGACGCACGTTCTGACCATGCGCGTCGTCCGCCTGCTGCTCGGCGGCACGGCGCCGGAGCGCATCTTGTGCCTGACCTATACCAAGGCGGCGGCTGCCGAGATGTCCGCCCGCGTGTTCGGCCAGCTGTCAAAATGGGTGATCGCCGACGATGCCGGCCTGATAGCTGCCCTCACCAAGGTGCTCGGCGTCACGCCCGCCCCTGAAACCCTGGCGCTCGCCCGCACGCTGTTCACCCGCGCCATCGAGACCCCTGGCGGTCTCAAGGTCCAGACCATTCACGCCTTCTGCGAGCGCCTGTTGCAGCGGTTTCCGCTGGAGGCCGGCGTGCCGCCCGGCTTCTCGACCCTGGACGACGACCTGAAGCGTCGGCTGGAGCGCGAGGCCATCGACACGACCTTGAAGCGCGCGCTCGCCGATAAGGCCGGACCGCTGGGGCAAGCCCTGGAAACCGCCATCGCGCATGCCTCAGAGGACCGCTTCGACAAGCTGCTCTCGGCCGCACTTTCCGCCCGTCCATGGCTGGAGGCCGTGCTGCGCTCCGAGAATTCGCACACCGACGAGACCGCCGCTGCTGCCGCCTGCCGCAGGTTGCGCCCGCAGCTTGGCGTCCGCTTCGACGTCACCGAAGTCGACGTCGGCAGCGAGCTTTCGGGCCTGCTCTCCAACGAGGAGATCGCCTACGCGGTCAGCATCCTCGACGGCGGCGCCAAGACCGACCAGGGCCTCGCCGCAAACCTCCGGGAGGCCCGCACGGCGGGTTCGGCAGAGGGTCGTATCGCCGCCTTCCGCGCTGCCTTCATGACGGTTGCTGGCGAGCCGCGCTCCGACCGATTCATCACCAAGGCGATCCGCACGAGCGACCAGGGCCTCGCCACCCGTCTGGAGCGCGCCCGCGATCTCTGCGCCGACCTCATCACCGAGCGCCGGGCGCTGGCCTGTCTCACGGCCACCGCAGCGCTGCTGACGCTGGCGGCCGATACGCTTGCCCACTACGCCGACCTGAAGGCCCGCCGCGCCGCCCTCGACTTCGACGACCTGATAACGCTGACCGCCAGCCTGCTGCGCAAGAGCGAGCAGGCGCAGTGGGTGCTCTACAAGCTCGACGGCGGTATCGACCATATTCTCGTCGACGAGAGCCAGGACACGAGCCCCGAGCAATGGTCGGTGATCGAATCGCTTGCCCGGGAGTTCTTCGCCGGCGAGGGGACGAGCGACATCGCCCGCACGCTGTTTGCCGTCGGTGACGAAAAGCAATCGATCTACTCGTTCCAGGGTGCCGCGCCCGAGATGTTCGCCATGATGGGCGAGCTTTTCGCCAGCCACGCGCGCCTTGCCGACCGGCCGTTCGACCACATCCCGCTCAACCTGTCGTTCCGCACCGTGGCCCCTGTCCTGGACGCCGTCGACCGCGTGTTTGCCGATCCCGCCCGCACGCCGGGCCTGG
>JBGSQO010000467.1:0-1645 GCA_041738055.1 Filomicrobium sp. | reverse complement strand
GCCGACGAACAGGTTGGGATCGGTGCGGGCGTCGGGCAGCACGGTCGATTGGGCCGCCGCGACCGCGATCGCTATGAGCCCGCTTGCAGCCATCACCGCCGGCCCGAAGCCGCGAAACATGGTGCCCGCGGCCATCTGCTGGCGGATATCGCCGATGTCGGACAGGGCCTTGTCGAGGTCTCGCATGCGGGCTTCACCTTCCCGTCCCAATAACTCTACATCGCAAAGTTTCTCACAAACTCACAGGGCTGGCAATAGGCCAAATACGACGACGGCCCAGAACGAGGTGTTCCGAGCCGTCTCGAACGGGTGTCGTGAAGCCAGCCGCGCTCAATGCGACAGCAGCACGGGCACGTTCTGGTGCTCCAGGATGTAGCGCGTGACGCCGCCGAACAGCTGCGCGCCGAAGGTGCCGCGACCGTAGGCGCCCATCACCAGCACGTCGGGATCGGTCCTGGCGCAGTGGTCGAGCAGGGCCTTGCCGACGGCCACATGGCTCGCGTCGACCGCAACGTGCTCGGCGTTGATGCCGTGACGGCTGAGATGCACGATGATGTCGAGACCCGGCATGTTGGCGTGCGCGCCCGCATCGGCGTGGGGATCATTGACGACGGTCAGCACGTCGAGCTTCTTCTTGGTCTCCAGGATCTGCATGGCGTCCGTCAGCGCGCGCGCCGCATAACGACTGCCGTCCCAGGCGATCGCAGCCTCCTCCTTGAACGGACGCACGACATAGTCGCGCGGCACGATGAGGACGGGCTTGCCCGCGCGCAGCAGCAGTTCCGCCGGGTCGACGGTCCGGTTCTCGGACTTGAAGGCGGTGATGAACTGGCCGATCAGCAGCACGTCGAAAAAGCGGGCAGCGCGCGCCAGCGTCAGGTCGGCCTGCCCCTCCTCCATGAGGAACCCGGTCGTCCCCGTAAAGCCGGACTTGGCGACATGCTCGTTGAACTTGACGACGATCGACTGGGCGGCCTCGCGACGGGCGGCTGCCAGTCCCTCCTGCACGTCGGCCGACAGCCAGTGGCGGATGCGGGTGTCGTAGGTTTCCTTGGGCATGACGTAGATGCCGGAGACGGCGGCGCCGTATTTCGTGCCCATCCGGAGCGCGAACTCAAGCGCCTTCTCGGAGGCTTCGTGCCCATCATAAGCAACAAGCAGATCTTTGATCGCCATGGGTTTTCCTCTTGCTCTCGGGTCGTTGTGCCGACCGCCCGCGTAGCATGCAGCGGAGCCGCCTCCGCGCACGAGTCCGATTGGTATACCACGGGATCGCTCAGGATTCGACCATGACCGAAATCAAGTAGCCGCCCAGTCGGCCAGGCGCTCGAGAAAGCCCATGCAGCGATCGAGTTCGCTCGCCGCGATCCATTCGTTGGCGGTGTGGGCCTGAGCGATGCTGCCGGGCCCGCAGACGACCGACGGCGATCCGCCCGACTGGAACAGCCCCGCCTCGGTGGCGTAGGAGACTGCGAACGTGCGGTTCTCTCCCGTCAACCGCAAGGCGAGGGCTACGACATCCGAGCCCGGATCGGCGGCGAACGGCGGCACCTGGTTGACCAGCCGGATGGCGATCCCGGCGCCCGGCGCCACGGCCTGCATCTCAGGCAACAGCTGTTGGTGCGCGAAGGCCATCAGCCGCCGC
>JBGSQO010000444.1:0-2353 GCA_041738055.1 Filomicrobium sp. | reverse complement strand
GCCGTCAGCACCTGGCCGAGGATGACCTCGGAGACGTCGGATGCAGCAACGCCAGCGCGCTCGAGCGCGGCCTTGATGACGGTCGCGCCGAGCAGATGGGCGGGCACGCTGGCCAGTGACCCGTTGAAGGATCCGACAGGTGTGCGGGCGGCACTCGCAATGACGATGGTGTCGTTATCCTGGCTCATCAGGTCAGCTCCTCGGCGGTTCGTCTTGATAAGCGCGGCGGTCAGCGGCGCAAACGGGGGGTGGCCAACGGGACGGGCAAAGTCGAGGCCCGACGCAGACGCCAGCGGATTCCTGATAGCAGCTTCACGTTCCCACCCGCAATCACGACCTCAGGCGAACGATGAGCCCAAATTCTGAGCATCATCGTCCTTCAACTCCACGAATTCCCATGTTACGCTTATCGCAGCGCACAAGCGTGCCGCACGCGCTCGACCTCCCTGCCCGCGCACCGCAAGCGAGATCTCTAGATGCTCCACAAGACCGAAGCCCAGCAGGACAAGCAGCAGCAGTCCGTCGTCATCAAAAAGTACGCCAACCGCCGGCTCTACAATACCGAGACCAGCACGTACGTGACGCTCGACGACCTTGCCGGCATGGTTCGTTCTGACCGGGATTTCGTCGTGTTCGACGCCAAGACCGGCGATGATCTCACCCACGCGGTGCTGACGCAGATCATCGTCGACCAGGAAAGCAAGGGGCAGACCATGCTGCCCATTCCGTTCCTCAGGCAGCTGATCCGCTTCTACGACGACAGCATCGCGCGCATGGTGCCGGGCTATCTGCAATTCAGCCTCGAGGCGCTGGTCCAGGAGCAGGAGAAGTTCCGCACGCAGTTCGCCGGCGCATTCGGCAGCCCGACGGCAGCTTTCGAGGTTTATCAGGACCAAGCGCGCCGCAATATCGCGATCTTCGAGCAGGCGATGCAGATCTGGAGCCCATTTGCCAAGGCCAAGGCCGCCGCCGAGGCAGCCGAAGCTGCAAGCAAGGGCACTACTGGAACCGGGACGGCGACCATCAAGCCGGCCGCCGCTCCCCCGGCGACCCGGGACGAGCTCTCAGAACTCAAGGCGCAACTCGCCGCAATGCAGCAGAAGATCGAGCGCTTGGCCAGCGACAAGGATTGAGGCCCGCTCGTTCACGCTCGTAAGTGAAGGCGGGGGCTGCGCGCCGCCATGCACGTAATTAAAATCCGAAATGGGCAACGCTCGGTGAAGTGCGGGGGGCGTTGCCCCCTCGGCCCCCTACCCAAGGTCTTAGGCCTTGGAACCATTACCTGGGGTTTATGGCAGTGCCGTCGCCCAGAAGAAGTGAAGGGGGTGATCCCCCGCGCGGGGGCCGGGGGCGCATCCAACACTAGTTTACTGAGTGTTGGCTGGGCTAAGCCCCCGCCGTTCACTACTCTTGCCTTGACGATGGCTCAGGCCGCTCAGCGCAGTTTCAACTCGCTGGCCGGAATCGGCTGACCGTACAGGAACCCCTGCAGATAGGTGATGCCAGCGTCAGTCAGGATGCGCGCGCTTTCGGCATCGCCCACCCACTCGGCCACCGTCTCCATGCCGAAGGTGTCGGCGATTTCGACCATGGTCTTGATGAACACGCGGTCGGAGGTGTCGGCGGCGACGTTCTTCACGAAGGCGCCGTCGATTTTGACGATGTCGACGGGCAGGTGCTTCAGGTTCTTGAACGACGTGTAGCCGGCGCCGAAGTCGTCGATGGCGACGCGGCAGCCGATCTCCTTCAGCGTGTCGCAGAAGGCCACCGCCTGATCCAGATCGCTGATCAGCGCGGTCTCGGTGATCTCCACGACGAGGCGTTCGGCCAGTGCGCGGCGCCCCAACGTCAGCCGCTGCAGGGCAGCGAGCCAATCGCGGTCGGAAGCGGTGTGACCGGAGACGTTGACGGAGAGCTGCAGCGTCGGGTGCTGCTCCAGCAGGCCGACCGACAATTCCAGCGTGCGCCGGTCGATGAGGCGTGAGAGGCCCAACTGCTCGGCGACGTCGATGAACTCGCCCGCCGAGGCGATGCTGCCGTCGGGGCGGGCCATGCGCAACAGGCACTCATAGATCTCCGGCACGCCGGTCTTGGCCGAGACCATCGGCTGCAGCACCAGGTGCAGGCGATGTTCGTCGAGGGCGGACATCACCTCGTCGGCGATCATGATGTTGCGCTGGCGGGTCGACTCGCGCACCTCGTCGGGCGCATAGGCCATGAAGCAGTCGAAACGGCGCGACTTGGCGCGCTCCAGCGCCAGCAGTGCGGCGCCGAGGGCATCCTTGGCGCTCGTCGCGTGCTCCGGCACGATGACGCCACCGGCCGAGATGGTCGCCGACAGCTGGCAGACGCT
>JBGSQO010000425.1:0-1832 GCA_041738055.1 Filomicrobium sp. | reverse complement strand
GCTGCTGGCCAGCTGGCTCGCGCGGCCCGAGGTCGAGCGCTGGTGGGGGAGCCGGGGGGCTGCGGAAGCCGAAATCCGCACCGTGTTCGAGACCGACAGCGCGATTGCCCGCCTGATCCTGGCCGACGGGCGCCCTGCAGGCTATGCGCACGCCATCGACGCGACCTACTGGGGCGATCGCCTGCCCGACGGTATGCCACCCGGGACCTGGGACCTCGACATCGTGATTGCCGAGCCGGCCTTCCGCAGCCGCGGCGTCGGAGCACGCGCCCTCGAGTTGATGGCCGCCGAGGTATTCGGCACCACGTTCGCCATGGCGCTCAGCGTGTTCGTGCCGGTAGTGAGCGAACCGGCCGTGCGCGCCTACGAGCGGGCGGGCTTCCGCTGGGTCAAGGTCGCCGAGGACCCGTTGCTCGGCCCGTCCTGGCTCATGATTCGGGGGCGGCCGTAGCGCGTGAAAAGCAAAAGGCGGCGACTGCTTGCGCAGGCACCGCCCAGTTGAAGTCTCCCCGGATCTACGCCCGAGGATGGCAGTCGACACCCGTTAGATGATGTCGATCTCGGCCGGCAGGTAGCACGTGACCTCGAGGCCGACGTTCTGCTCGCGAACCTGGGGCTTGTTCCAGATCTTCATGATGTAATCCTCCAGTGATGGTTTCAGCGGGCCGCCATGGCATTCCCGAGATGAGATATACTGTTCCCGGCCCAGCGTTCCCAATCGTATTTCAAACCTTCTGCAATAAGCGCCCCTGATAGGCGTAACGTTATTCCATAAGCAACGTTATGTTGTTGCGTGCCCATGGCACCATTCTGCTGGACGCCTGTCCCTGCAAATCCAGCTGGTTGCGCCACGTGTTTTCGCTTGACAAGGATCGATGCGACGGTGTTCCTGACCTCCCGTTTCAGCGGCTCTTCGCAGGGTCGTTCGGCGTGCCGCCTTAGCTCAGCTGGTTAGAGCGCTAGATTGTGATTCTAGAGGTCACTGGTTCGGATCCAGTAGGCGGTACCAATCCTATCTAGGGTTTGCGGGGTTCGGAAGGACCCTGATCGCATGGTCCGATGCACCCTTGGATGCACCCTCCAGTGAAGTCTTTGCATCGGTCCCAGCAAGATGTGCATCATGCAAACGTGCACCCTGCCCTGAAGCGTGGAGTAACGGCTGCGGCATGTCCGGATCGACCGACAGACCCGATGACAGCCCACCCGCCGTTGGCGGCCCGCAGACCAGCCCGGCCGGGAAAGCAGACGAGCCACGGGCCTCGACCCGCCGCACCACCATTCAGAAGCTCGCCCACGAATTGAAGACGCCGATCAGCGCCATCGTCGCGGCCGCCGAAATCATGCGCGACGAACGCTTCGGCCCGATCGGCGACCAGCGCTATCGCTCCTACGCCGCCGACATCCACGAGAGCGCACGGCTGATGCTCGGCGTCATCGACCGCATGCTGGCACACAGAGGGCTCGACCCCGCTCAACAGACGTTGGCGTTTGCGCAGATCGATGCAGGCGCCGTCGTCGCAGCGACTGTCTCGACCCTCCAGCCACTGGCCGAACGGGCCGGGATCGGGCTCGTGCTCGACCAGGACCCCCGGCTGCCGCACATCATCGCCGATGCCACGAGCCTCAAGCAGATCCTGATCAATCTTCTGACCAACGCGCTGAAGTTCACGCCCCGAGGCGGCACCATCCGCGTCGAGACCCGCTATGGCGAGGATGGCCCCCTGGCGATCGCAGTCGCCGATACCGGCTGCGGCATGACGGACAGCCAGATCGCAGCCGCGCTGGCCGGAGAAAGCTCGGCGCAGAGCCTCCTCCCCGGCCAGGGTCTGGGC
>JBGSQO010000291.1:0-2207 GCA_041738055.1 Filomicrobium sp. | reverse complement strand
GACGCCGGCCGGCGGGTCCCGTGCGCGAACGGCTGGCTGCCAACGACGATGCGCCCTCGATCGGCGGCCTCATTTATTCGCTGCAGCAGAAGCCCTCGACCAAGCCGTTCAGATACGCCGCCATCGCCAGTGTCGTCTGGGCGCTGATCGGCGCCGCGTTCCTATATCTGACGCTCAGCGCCGATCTCGCCGATGGGCTCACCGCTCGCGACGTGGTGACCAAGCCGACGACGTTCCTGATGTTGACTGCTGTTGCCGTGCCGATCTCGGTGATCTGGTTCCTGGCCCTGCTGGCATGGCGCTCGGAGGAGCTGCGACTGCGGTCCTCGACCATGGCCGAGGTCGCCGTGCGCCTCGCCGAGCCCGACCGGATGGCCGAGCAGTCGGTCGCCTCGCTGGGGCAGGCCGTGCGTCGGCAGGTGTCGTTCATGAACGATGCCGTCAGCCGCGCGCTGGGTCGGGCGGGCGAACTCGAGGCCCTGGTCCACAACGAAGTCGCAGCACTCGAGCGATCCTATGAGGAGAACGAGCAAAAGATTCGCGGACTGATCCAGGAGCTGTCCGGGGAGCGCGTGCAGTTGCTGCGGACCGGCGGTGACGTCACCGAGACCCTGCGGACGCTCGGCACCGAGGTGCCCGCCCTGATCGAGAAGCTGTCCTCGCAGCAGGCCAAGCTCGCCCATATCATCCAGGGCGCCGGCGATAATCTCACGCTTCTGGAAACAACGCTGAGTCAGAGCGCCGGCAAGCTGGAACATTCCATCGGTACGCGCACCAGCGAATTGCGCGAGGTGCTGGGGACCTACTCCGACAACGTCTCGCGGTCGCTCGAAGACCGCACCGCGCAGTTGCAGACCGTGCTGGAGGAGTACACCGGCGCGCTCGATCAAGCGCTGGGCACCCGAGCCGAGGAGATGCAGGGCCTCCTCGCCGACCGTACTGGCGAACTGGCCGAAGTGCTGTCCCAGGGCACGACGGAAATCGGCGGCATGCTGACCGCGCAAACGCAAAACCTGGAGCAGCAGCTGGGCCAAGGCTCGACCCAGATGCAGGGCATTCTGGAGGACTACACGGGAGCGCTGGCCGAAGCGCTGGGCAGCCGTACGGAGCAGATGCAGGAGGCCTTCGAGGAGTACATGCACACCCTCGATGCCTCCATCGTCAACCGCACCGACAACCTCGCCTCCGTTTTCGAGGAGTACGCCCGCGCGCTCGATTCGACCTTGGCGAACCGTGCCGAGTCTCTCGACATCCAGCTCGTCGAACGCACCCGCGCGCTGGATGATGCTTTCTCGCAGCGCCTGCGCCTGTTCGACGAGACCATTCTCAGGACAACGACAGCAATCGACGATGCGGTCGGCCAGAAGGCCATCGCGCTGACCGACGCGCTCGACACCCATGCCCGCACGTTCAAAGAGACGATCGCCCGGCAGTCGGCCGACCTCGACGAATCGCTGGCCCACGGCATCAATGCGGTCCGCCGCTCGAGCGAGAACATCACGCGCCAGTCGCTGAAGGCCATCGAGGGGCTCGCCAACCAGTCGGAACTTCTGAAGAGCGTCTCGGAGAACCTGCTCGGCCAGATCAACTCGGTGACCAACCGGTTCGAGAGCCAGGGCCAGACGATCATGCGCGCGGCCAACGCCCTGGAAAGCGCGAACTACAAGATCGATTCGACGCTGCAAACGCGTCACGCCGAACTGAACGAAACCCTGTCCCGGCTGTCCGGCAAGGCCGACGAGTTCTCCCAGTTCATCGAGGGCTACTCGTCCTCGATCGAAGGCCAGCTCACGGAGGCGGAGGGCAAGGCACGGGCGGCCGCCCAGCAGCTCCTCACTTCGACGGAGACGAACAAGAAGGCCGCGATGGCCGACCTGCATCGCTTCACCCACGAGGCCGACCAGGAAAGCGCGCGGGCTCTGCGCGAAATGCGCCAGCGTTTCACGACCGTCACACGCGAAGTGACGAGCCAGCTCGGCAATCTGTCGAACCGCTTCGACGAGACGACCGATCAGGTCCGCTCGCGCGCTCAGAAGGCGACCCAGGCGATCGAGGAGGAGCAGACCCGCCTCAAGGCCGAGCTGGAGCGCATTCCCGGCAACGCCAAGGAGAGCGCCGAAGTCATGCGGCGGGCGCTTGCGGACCAGCTGCGCGCCCTCGACCAGCTGTCGCAACTCACCGTGCGCGAGGCCAATGCCCGCGATGTC
>JBGSQO010000251.1:0-5270 GCA_041738055.1 Filomicrobium sp. | reverse complement strand
GGGCATGGCCACGGTTATGCGGTCGCCCGGCACGCCGAAGTCGGCGACCAGCGTCGCCTTCGTCATCGCACTCGTCACGATCACGCGCTGGGCTAGGGCGAGGGCGGCCGTTTCGCTGGCCTTCAACGTGGCGCTCCGTTCGGGCGTCAGGCCCGTCTCCAGCGCCAGCGGATGGTGGACGAGGGCGATGATGCGGCGATCAAGACCGGCGGCGAGATCGGCGGGCATGGCCCCATAGGCCAGCCCATCGATCAGCAACGTGGCGCCTTTCGGGCTGTCGGCCATCAGCTTCCGGGTGGTCTCGAGGTCGCTCGCGCTGGGGGACGGAAAGCTCCCCGGCAGCGCGACATGGCGGACGCTCACGCCGAACGACGGCAGCAGCCGCAAGACCTGCCGGTCATAGCCATAGCCGCCCGTGGGGCTGTCGAGGTCGCCCGGAATGGCAAACAGCGTCTCAGTCACCGATCGGACCCTCGTAGGTCGCCCGCGCCAAGTCGGTCTCGTGCAGGGTGACGCGGATCTTGGCCACGCCCTTGCCGTCCTCTCCGAGCCGGCCGGCAAGTGCTGCCTGGGCGATGTTGTCGAACACGTAGCGGCACAGGAACTCGGTCGTCGTGAGCTTGCCCTTGAACTGCGGCAGCTCGTCGAGGTTCTGATACTTCAAAGGTTTCAGCGTCTCGGCCAGCACGTCGAGGGCAGCGCCGATGTCGACGACCACGTTCTGGGCGGTGAGCTTGGAGCGGAAGAAGGCGACGTCGATGACGAAGGTCGCCCCGTGCATGTTTTGGGCGGGCCCGAAGAACGGGTCGGGGAGCGAGTGGCCGATCATGATGCGGTCGCGGACTTCGACGGAGTACATCTCGGAGGTCTCATGGTTGGCCTGCCGGTCGCAGGGGATGGCGCGAGCTGGCGGGCGGGCGGGCAAGAAGAAGCGTGCGAGACAAGTCTATAGCCGCGCGAGCGTGGCGGCGGAAGGGCAGAAGGCCGTTCCGCACGTTGTGGCCGTTTGTCGTGAAGGCGCGGCAATCGGTGCGGGAGACGGTGACAGGTGCGCTCGGCTGATGGGGGCCCGCCGCGGAAGTCCAACCTCTTGCCCAACTCAATACGCGATCTTGGAGCCGGCGACGATGGTCTGGAAGCTCTCCAGGCCCCCGCCGACGACGGCATCGTCAGCGCCGTCGACAAGGTCGAAGTCGGCCTCGTGGTGGCGATAACCGAGGTAGATCTGCATCTCGGCGGCCTCGATGTGCTGGACCACGCCCAGACCCCAGACCTCGGCCGTATTGCCGGTTACGCGGCAGGCGACGCCGGCAACTGCGCAGCTCTGTGCGCCGCCGGAGGCCAGCGATGCGACACCGTCGCCGTCGATGCCGGCCGTGACGAAGTCCTCGAAGCGACCGTACTCGCCGTAGAAGCCCGTGGGGCCGAGGCCGTTGAGCTTGGCCACCCAGCCGAGCTTGGCGTAGATGAAGCTGGCATCACCGGGTGTGCGCAGGGCGCCGTCGGCATCCTCCACCGTCTGATCGAACGAGCGGATGCCGGCTGCGACGAGCGCGTTGAGGCCGGTCGCCTCGTGAAGGATCGCAACGGAGCCGACGACCGTCGAATTGTTGATGTCACCGTCGCCACCGATGCCGTTCTCGTCGGTGAGTTCCGTGTAGGCAACCGATGCCGCCAGCTGGAAGCCGCCGCCCTCGCCCTCGTACTTGGCGCCCACGTCCCAGACGTCGTCCTCGCCCCAGGAGGCGGACACGGTAAAGCCGGCGAACGTCGGTGTGTCGTAGCGCACGACGTTGGCGGTATCGCCGTTGAAGTGATTGGTGAGATCGCCCCAGGCGAGAGCGGCGAGCGCGCCATCATTGCGGCGCAGGACGATGCCGCCGCCCATGTCCTGAACGCCCGCGTAGCCGGCCACGCCCGTCTCGGAGAGGTCGTTCTCGGGAGCCGTATCGGAGACGCGCGAGGTCTGGCCGACGGACAGCTTACCGGTGGTCTTGCTGTCGAGGAACCAGTAGGCCTCCCACAGCACCAAACCGAAGTCGCTGTCGTCGTTGTCCTGGCTGACCTCATCCGACAGCGTATCGCGCAGACGCAGCGTGATGGCGAAGCCGGCGGTGAGGTCGGAGGAGACGGCTGCGTCGACCAGAAGCGAGAAATTGGACTGGTCGTTCTTGTTGCCGACGACGTGGGCGTTGCTTTCGTGACCGTCGTCCCAGAACAGCACCGCCTCGTGGACTTGGCCCGCGACGGTCAGCGCGACCTTGCGGTTGCCCTTGCGCGCCGTCGTCGCCTCGAGTTCGGCGATACGCTCTTCGAGGTCGGCACAGCAGTCACCGCCGAGGTCGGCGGCGGACGCCGGTGCGGTGAGCGCGAGGCAGGATAAGGCGAGTGCGCTTGCCGCGGCGCTTGGACGGAAAAGGCTCATCATCGTGTGTGCACCCCCGTGCAAATTTGGATGTTATCACATCCATAGGCAGGCCCTGCGCCGTTGTCACTAAATTTGCGGCATGCCCGAATGCCCTTGTCGGTGCGTTCGGGACCCACCGCGAATGATACCGTCCCGCTGAGGTTTCGACTCTGCAACCGTCGGGGTGGTGGGACGGTATCAACTCCTGCTTGCGCCTTCGGACACTCGTTCCGAGAGCCGGCCGGAAGGCGCGGTCTACCGAGAGGTGGGTCACAAACTTCTGCGGGTCGGTATTACCCCTTCGAAACCTTGCCCGGATCGTCCAAGCTGTCGGAGCCTTCGAACTTGGCGCCGCCGATGCCGAGAACGGCCATGGCGCGCTCCAGCTCCTTGGCCTGAGCGACGAGGGCATCGATGGCGGCCCGCACCACCGCGTTGCCCGGCAACAGAACCGATTGGAAGGGTGGCGTGCAGCGCGGTCGCAGCCATCTTCAAGGGGCTCACCCCAATGACACAAGATTCAAGGCCTCGGCAGCTGTCAGGTTGAGAGCCGCACGAGTAGCGACGCACAACCTCGACCGCTCTTCGCTCGAATTCAATGCGTAACGCGTCAACTATATTTGCATGCGCTGGCGGTCATGAATTTGGCCGGAGTGTGCAAGGCGCAACAGACGGCAGCGCATACTGACGTCGGTCAGGTTCGCGACGGTGCCAGAAGCAGTGCCAGAAGCGGTGTCAGAAGAAGAACCATTCCACATTGGAATTATTCCAAGTTATTGATCGGCGACAAAATAACCGGAGCTGCTTTTCGGGCATTGACAACAACTCGATCCCAAAGTCATCCTTTCAACTGTTGCGGCCGGAGCCGCTAATCCGATGTCGGGGCCTTGAACCTCTTCGATTGGAGTTGATGATGAAAAAGACCGGCACGCCCGCCAAGGGCGTCACGCGCCGCGTGAACTCAGACGCGCCGTCGATCCAATCAGGGGCTTCGCACGGGGCCGTCGCGGCCGGTGGCGAGACCTGCACCACGCCGGAGCGGTCCCGCTCCATGCCACCCGAATTACTCGTGGGTTTTGGCTTCCGCGGCTGGATCTCCGGTCTCAAGACCGGTGACGTCGGCTCCTGGGAGCAGGTCTGGCGGCTCTACGCCAGCCTCCTCGGCCCCCGGCAGGCCGAAGCCGTCGTCGGCAATCTGGCGCAATGGGCGAAATCCGTGAACGCGGCCTGCCGCGCGCCTCTCAACGTGCGCCCGCTCGATGCTTGCGGCTTCTGCCGCGACGAGTGTCTCGCCATCTCGATGATCGCCGCCAGCCAGCACAATACCTGTCCGGCCATGCGCGCCTGCGCCTTCGCCCTGATCGACCATTCGCATGTGGAGGACGTCCTGCATCACGCCGGCACCTACGCCATCATCATGCGCAGCTTTGATCAGGTCGTGCCGCCGAGCTGGATCGTCAACGCGAATGCGTATGTCGATCTCGCCGCCGACCGCCCGCATTGAGGGAGGCGCTCGCAAGCTCGTTTGCTCCGGCTATCTCGGCCGGTTCTGCCATCACCCAATTCGGCTGGAAACCTCGAAGGACACGTCAGCGCCAAACAGATGCGGTTGGCGGAGTGGGTACGAAAACCGATCCGGACTTGAGCGAGTTCGGGGCGTGGCAGCCATGACAGTCATAAAGGCGGCGAGCTGTCGTTCGATACGCCCGGTCAGGCGCCCGCACCGACTCGCCACGGCCCCAGCGTGGCGTTCGACAACCATCTGATCCTGGCGGATGTGCTGGGTGCCTAGACCAATAGTGGCCACGGGCCCCGTGGACACACTCCACCCCCGTTTGCCGGCGCTTGAACCTCCTGCCGGCATTACGCGTATTGTCTCGCAAGACGTGATCGTAGATCATGAGGCGCTGGCGGCGACGGTCCGCCAAGGGATTGCCGCGCCGACACGGCTTTAAGGAGGATCAATGCTGCAGGGTCCCGGCCGTGCAGGCGTGACAGGACGGCGGTTGAGGGCTGCGCTTGCAGCGGTCGCCTGCGCCGTGATGGCCGAGCCGGCGCCGGCGGCGGACTACACGGTCCGTGATATTACCATGGCACTGTTCAAGGCCTCGCACGAAAAGCCGGTGGACTTCGCGGACGCGAACCTGTCACTGCTCGACCTGTCCAAGCTCGACTTCAAGCGCGGCGTGTTGACGGGAGCCGATCTCTACGGCGCGGATCTCACCGGCTCGTCGCTGGTCGGCGCGGACCTGTCGGGCAGCCGGCTCGACCGCGCGACCATCATCGGGGCGGATTTCTCCGAAGCCAACCTCGAGGACGCGACCCTGCTGCGGCCGACGACGGGCACCAGCGTCGAGTATGCCGCGCCCGAGTACGATACCGCCGAAACAGCCCGATTCGCCCGCGCCCGTATGGCCCGCATCCACATCATCGCGCGACTGGAGCGGGCGGATTTCCGCGGAGCAGACCTGACGAAGGCAAGGTTTACGCCCGTGGTCACGCGCTCGAACACGATCGCGACGACCCCGTTCAGCGAGTTGGCCGGCGCCGACTTCAGCGGGGCAAAGATGGTCGGCGCCGAATTGACCAAAGCCGATGCACGCTTTGCCAAGTTTCACGGGGCCGATCTCACGGGCGCCGACCTCCGGCAGGCGCAACTGACGCGGGCCGATTTTACCGGCGCCGATCTGACCGGAGCGGACCTGACGGGCGCCGTCGTCGATGGTGCGATCTTCACGGGGGCCAAGGGCCTTGCCACAGTCAAGGGCGTCGAACGCGCCGAGACCGGACGCGACGAGGTCGCGCGGTGAGGGCCCTGCGCGGAGGATCAGAACGCTACGGGGCTTGGCGCGGGGCGCTGTTT
>JBGSQO010000231.1:0-3658 GCA_041738055.1 Filomicrobium sp. | reverse complement strand
CTCCGGCTCCCGCTCGGGCGGCGGCGGTCGTGGCGGCTCGGGTGGCGGCGGCGGCAGCTCGGGTGGTGCCTCGGGCAGCTTCGACAAGACGCTCGACGACGAAATTCCGTTTTAAGCTCTTGCAAGACATGAGGCACGAAGCGGGCGGCGGACCGAAAGTTGTTCCGCCGCTGTCCTCTTTGTGCTGGGCCGCATATTGCAGGGCTCTCCAGCGACCCCATCACCGGCTCGTGATCGCCCCGGCCCGGCCGTTCGCACCCCCTGGCATACCTGTTGCTCGCCAAGACCTGCCGCCTCGGAGCGGTGGTCCATTCTGGCACAGCGAGCACACATGCCCAGGTTCCTCAAAGAGCTCCTCGCCAATCTCGCGCTGGCGGCGGCAGCCGTCATCCTCACCCTGGCCTTCATCGAGACCGTCGTATTCGGCCTCGTCCTGAAACCGGACGACGTGCTGGAGAACGTGACCATCAACGGCGTCATCCGCTACGAGCCCGGCCAGCAGGCCGTCTTCCGCCACCCTGATGGCCGCGAGACGCTGATCAGCATCAACGCCGACGGCTGGAACTCGACCAAGGCCCGCTACGACGAGGCGCGCCAGCCCGGCGTCCAACGCATTGCGGTCGTGGGCGATTCCTACGTTCACGGCGCCTTCGTCGATCTGCCCGACAGCTTCCCCGAAATCGTCGAGCGCCAGCTCAATGCGAGCGGCCAGCCCGCCGAGGTCTATCGGTTCGGCATGGACGGAGCGCCGCTCAGCCAGGTCCTGCACGTCCTGCGCCGCGAGGTCGTGCGCTATAAGCCCGACGTCGTCGTCATACCGCTCATCCACAACGACTTCGACGAGAGCTACCGGTTCCTCAAGACGCGCTACGCCTCGGGCTTCATGAAGATCGAGAAGACGCCGGACGGGCGTGTGCGCGAGATCGAGCCCGCCCCTTTCGTGCCGAGCCTCGCCGACCGCCTCAGGGCCTTCGCGACCTTCCGCTACGTCTACTACGAGACGGGGCTCTATCTCGGCGCCAAGGATATCGTCTCCCAGGTGTTCTGGGGCGGTGCCGAGGAGTGGGACGCGCGCTTCATCCAGTCGGCCGTCGACATCCGCAAGATCGCCGATCACGACGCGAACCGCTTTTTCACCCGTTACGTGATGGCCGAACTGAAAGCGCTGGCCGAGCGGGAGGGCTTCAAGCTGCTGTTCGTCATGGATAGCGTGCGCGAGGCGGTCTACGCGGGAAAACCGCAGGGCGCCTACGAGGTCGGCCGCCTCAACCAACTGGCCGCCGAGGTGACGAGTGAACTCGGTCTGCCGTTCGTCGATCTCACAGAAGCCTTCACAGCCGACTGGACCAAGCACGGCCGGCGGTTCGAATTCGACTACGACTGGCACTGGAACCGGCGCGGCAACCTGATCGTCGCCTCCGTCATCTCGGAGACGCTGCTGTCGGACCTGCGGCTCAGCGAGCCGCGCAGTGCCTCGCGCGGACGCGGCATGCTCGGCGCGCTGCCGTCGTCTACGAGGGCTGTACCGCGGTGAGCGCCTGACGTCGGCGCGCGCGTTTAGCCGCCCTTGAGCACCCGCTCGCGATGCCAGAGGTAGATGCCCGAGGCCACGACGATCGAGGAGCCGATCAGGGTCCACAGATCCGGGACATCGCCGAAGACGAGGTAGCCGAGGCCCGTCATGGTCAGGATCTGCAGGTAGATGTAGGGCGTGATGACCCCGGCCGGCGCCATGCGATAGGCCAGAATGAACAAGTAGTGCCCGGCCCCACCCAGCACGCCGAGCGACAGCAGCAGCGCCCAGTGGAAGCCATTGGCCGGCCACTGCCAATCGGCCAGCGCGAACGGCGCGCCTAGCGCTACGCCTGCGAACATCGAGTAGAACAGCGTCACCAACGGCGGGTCGGAGGCTGCGATGTGCCGGGTGATCAGGGTGAAAGCCGCATAGGCGAGCACACCCGCGAACGAGAAGCCGACGGCGGGGTGAATGTCGCCGAAGCCCGGCCGCACGACGATAAGGATGCCAAAAAAGCCGACAAGGATGGCCGCAAAGCGCCGCCAGCCGACCCATTCGCCGAGGAACGGGCCGGCCAGCAGCGCGACGATCAGCGGCGACAGGAAGGTGATGGCAATCGTCTGATCGAGGCGCAGCCACTTCAGCGCGAGGAAGTTCATCGCCGTCGTCAGCGCCATCAGCACCGAGCGTAGCGCCTGCCAGCCGGGTCGGCTGGTCGTGAACAATTGCCGCGGCGTCAGGATGCCGAACGCGGGCACCAGCACCAGCAGCAGAACGAACTGCACCAGGAAGCGCACCCATATGACCTGCGCGACGGGCAGCCCGACAGTGCCACCCAGATACTTCGCCGCGGTATCGAGGCAGGAGAACAGCGCAATCGCCAACAGCATGAGGAGAATGGCGGTGGCCACGTCCGTGGGGTCGGCGCCTCCTCGCGGCGACAGCGAGGCAGCAAGCGAGGGCGGTGTTTCGATGGACACTGGGGCGGGGCTTTCACATCGGGGCAGTGGAGTGCAGGCCGTCCGAAGAGAGCGGTCCGGCGAAACGGGCGGGCGCGTTCGCTGGCCGGCGGCGGGCAGGTCTGTCGGACGTGGTTACAATGGGCTGCCGTCTCGCACCATGCCCAATCGTGCCTGCTTACCCAGCAGCCTACACAGCGCCGTTGCAGTCATTGGACTTCGAGGGGCTGCCCGCCCCTCGATCACGCCCTCTAGGGAGTAGTGTGGCGTCGCGCCTTAATTGACCTCAGCGTGCGGCAAACTGGTCGTCAATTAAGGCGCGATAAACGCCACACTAAGGCATTAATTTTGCTAGTGGCCTTCATGTCTCGCCTAAATCGTCAGAGGACTCGGCCAGCACAGCGATTTAGGCGAGACAGGCCACTAGTCCCTGGACCCGTCCTGCGGGTTCCTAAAGTCAGGGTTTCCACAAGGCCTGCCCAACACTGGCTTGCCGAGTGTTGGCCACGAAGATGGCCGGAGGCGGAGGTTTGGAGGCAGAGCCTCCAAGAAGCAACGATGGTCGAGGCTGGATAAGCAGGCAATCGTGCGTCCCCCCGCATGGAAGCCGTGCAACGAGCGCTGCGCTGCCGTCCCCATCTCATACCGTCCCGCCGATGTTTTGACTCTGTGTCTGTTCGGTCGGCGGGACGGTATTGTCTCTTGTTTGCGCCTTCCGACACTCGTTCCGAGAGCCGGCCGGAAGGCGCGGCCTACCGAGAGGTGTGTCACAACTTCTGCGGGTTGGTATCAGTCATACCGTCCGGACTGACCGCTGACTCAGCTGGGACCTGTTCGTCCGCACGGTATTTGGCTGACGGCCTTTGAACCTTTTTCCCCGGCGTTGCGACCAACTGTACATCCACGCCAGCGGCGCGGATCGAACCACCCCAACTCCAGATGGAGCATTCGCCATGACCGCCCCCCAGACCCGCAACATCGCTCTCTCTCTGGCGATCGCAACGCCCAGCCTGCTGCACGCGATCCCCGCTTCCGCGACCTCGGCACCCGACACTTTGGGCCAGCAGGCCGGCCAACAGCGCGTCGAGCACCCAACCTCCGACGAGGCCCGCCGCCTCCTGCTCGCCAAGAGCACCGGCATGACCGCCGAGGAGAAGCAGGCCGTCGGTGGCGATCGCATCGT
>JBGSQO010000203.1:0-5361 GCA_041738055.1 Filomicrobium sp. | reverse complement strand
GTGGGGGCAAGGCTCACCGCGGACGGAACAACGGCGGCGGCGGGCCTCCCGGTGACGGTGAGACCGAAGTGAGAGGCCACGCACGGGTCGGTCCGCTTCATCGCCTCGAGTTGCCCCGGCAGGACAGTGACGATGCTGCCGTCGTTGCACACGAACGTCTCGTCGGCGCGGACAGGGGCCGCCATAACCGACATCGCGGCAACGGCGAGGAGTGCCGACGCGCTCCAGCTCTTCGTCTCGAGCATCCGTCATGGCCTCCCCGCCAGAGCGTCTCTCTCCTGTCGCTCGCCTCAGCCGCGCGGCGCGAGCCCCTGAGGTTTGCCAACGACCGTGACCATCAGCGCTTCGGGATCGAGGAAGCGGGCCGCCGCGCGCTTGATGTCGGCCAGCGTGACGGCCTCGACCTGCGCGTTGCGGGTCTCGACGTAGTCGGCCCCAAAGCCCTCGACGAGCAGGCCCAGCAGTTGTGAGGCGATTTTCGAATTGGTATCGAAGCGCAGCGCATAGGAGCCGGTCAGGTACTTCTTGGCATTGTCGAGATCCTCCGCACTCGGTCCGTCCTTGGCGATGCGGGCGAGCTCCTCGCGGATGACGTCGAGGGATTCCTTGATCGACTCGTTCTTGGTCGCCACGCTGCCGAAGTAGACGGCACTGCGATCGAGCGGGCTCAGGTAGCTGTAGACGGAGTAGGCGAGACCGCGCTTCTCGCGCACCTCTTCCATCAGCTTGGAGGAGAAGCCGCCGCCGCCAAGGATGTGGTTCAGCACGAAGCCCGCCATGAAGTCGGGGTCCTTGCGCTTGAGGCCGGCGCCGCCGAACACGGCGACCGACTGCGGCACGTCCATGTCCACGATCTCGACCCGCCCGCCGTTCTTGGGCGTCACGTCGGCAACCGGCGTCAGCTGCGCTTTTGCCGGCAGGCCGCCGAACACGTCGTCCAGCAGCTTGCCGAGGCTTGCCGCATCGATGTCGCCGACGACGACGATCTTCAGGTTGTCCCGAGCGAACGTGCGGGTGCGGAACTGCTCGAGATCGGCCGGAGTGATCCTGTCGATCGTCTCGACCGTGCCGGTCGGCCGCTTGCCATAGGGGTGGCCGGGAAATGCGGCTGCAAACCACGCCGAGCCGGCCACCCGGTCCGGGTCGCGGTCGGCATAGGCGATGTTGGCCTTGAGCTGGCCGCGGATGCGCTCGGTCGCCTCGGCGTCGAAGCGGGGCTTGGTCAGCGCCAGTTTCAACAGGCGCATGGCTTCGTCGCGATTGGCCGACAGCGTTTCGACGTTGCCATACAGCGTGTCGCGGCCATCCTCGAAGGACATGCGCATGGCGATGTCCTCTTGCGCCTCCTGGTAGGCCGCCGAGTCGAGATCACCGGCGCCCTCGTCCATCATGGACGAGATGAAGTTGGCGAGCCCTTCCTTGCCGTCGGGGTCCTGGGAGCTGCCGCCACCGAACGCGAAGCGGATCGCGATCAGCGGAACCGAGTGCTCCTCGACGAGCCAGGCTTCGATGCCGCCTGGGCTTTTGACTGTCTTGATGTCCATGGCATGGGCCGGTCGGATGAGGGCGACGACGAGGAAAAGCACGAGAACGGCAGCAGAGATTGCGATCTCGAAGCGGGCGATGGAGCGGGCGGCAAGACCCGCAAGTCGGGCATAGCTCATAGGTTTCAACACTCCTGTCAACCGCGGGCGGCAGCGGGCGCCGGGACGGCGGCGGGCGTGGGGGCCGCTCCGGTCGTGACCTCGGATGGCAGCAGGCGGCCGGTGACCGAGCGCTTGACGTCGAGGAACTCGGCGGCTGCCGCCTTCACGTCCTCGGCCGTGACCTTGCCGATCTCGTCGGGCCACGCCTCGATCTCCGCCAGCGACTGGCCGACGACGACGCCCCAGCCATAACGGCGGGCGAGCGAGGACTGGCTGTCGGCCTCGTAGATGTAGTCGGCGGTGAGCCCCATCTTGGCGCGCTTCAGCTCGGCCTCGGTGACGCCACCTGTACGGACTTCGGCGAGGACCGCATCGATCTCGCGCTCGACGTCGGTCAGATCGACGTCATCGGCCGCGACCGCATAGACGGCGACCTTGCCGCTGTCGAGCCCGTCGCCCGAGTACCAGCCCCCCGCGCTCGAGGCGATCTTCTTGTCGACCACTAGACGACGATAGAGACGGCTCGTCGAGCCCGAGGCGGCGATCTTCATCAGGACCTCGAGGGCGGGCGCCCGCTTCGGGTCGGTCGTGTAGCTCGGCGCGTAGTAATAGCGGCGGACCGACGGCTTGCCGGCGCGCTTGTCGATCAGCTCCAGTCGGCGCGGAACGATATGCGGCGGCTCCTTCGGGCGCACGCGGCTCTCCGGCATGGCGGCGTTGGTTGGCACCTTGCCGTAAGTCTCGTTGGCGAGCTTCTTCACCTCGTCGACCGTCACGTCGCCCGACACGATGAGCGTCGCGTTGTTGGGCGCGTAATACTGCTTGTAGAACGCCATGGCGTCGGGCCGCTCGAGCGCTGCGATCTCGTGCGCCCAACCGATCACCGGGATGCCGTAGGGGTGATGATAATACAGGGCCGCGTCCATCTGCTCGGCGAGGATCGAGGACGGGTTGTTCTCCACGCGCGAGCGGCGCTCCTCGAGGATCACGTCGCGCTCGGTCAGGAACTCCTTCTCGGTCAGCCGCAGGTTGACCATGCGGTCGGCCTCCATGCCCATCACATCGCCCAGCCGCTCCTTGGCGATGCGCTGGAAGTAGGCAGTGGCGTCGTTGGAGGTGAAGGCGTTGTCCTGGCCGCCCAGCCGCGCGACGATCTTGGAGAACTCGCCAATGGCGATCTTCTCGGTCGACTTGAACATCAGGTGCTCGAGGAAGTGGGCGATGCCCGACTTGCCCTTGGGCTCGTCGGAGGCGCCCACCCGGTACCAGACCATGTGCGTGACGACCGGCGCCCGGGTATCGGGGACCACGATCACCTGCATGCCGTTCGCGAGCTTGAACTCGCTCGCGCGGGCGTGGGCATTGGAGGACGGCATGAGGGTGGTGAGCGTGAGCGCCATGAGCAATACCAGGGTTGTCTGCGAGAAGCGGCGGAGGCCAGCTGTCAGCATCGACGTTTGATCCTCGTTCGTCCAGCCTCGTGCCGAGACGACGGCATCCAGCGGACGGGGTTGGTGGACCAGCCGGCGCCGAGGCTCTGCGGCGGCCCTTGGGCGCTGGCGGCGGAGGAACCACGCGGTCGCGGACCTCCGGATGGGAGGCTGCATTCGAGCATTTGGAGGAGACAAGTCAAATGACAAGCAGTCCATGTTGGACGGCCCGATCGTGGGCAGCCGTTCCCTACTTCGCCACCCGGGCGCGAGACAGATGAAGAGGTCCTGGGGACTGCCGGTCAGCGGGCGCTGCCATTGGTTCCGCTCACGCCGAACAGACCGCCGACGCCCCCGACGGCCGACAACGCCGACTGACGGCACGGCCCGGCGGGGCCGACGATCGAGTCGGCATCCTGCTCGCCGCGCATCTTGGCCAGATCGTAGGTCTTGGAGCAGAACTCGGCCTGACGGCGTGCCAGTTCCTCGGGATTGACCTCGGCAGCTCGATCGGGATCGTTGATGGCGGCGAGAGAGGATTCGCCGGGATCATTGGCGGTGCCCGGTTCGGGCAGGCGGGCAAGGTCGGGTGGAACGACGAGCGGCGCGCGCTCGGCAACTTTCGGGGCGCTCCGCTCACCTGTACCGGTGAGGCCCGCCAATTCGAACAACTTGCCGTTCAACTCGACGTCTCCCGCAGAGCAGCCTGCGAGGACAATCGCGGCGCTGAGTGCGGCGAGCCGACCCGTCCAACCCCCGGTGATCATGTCGCCTGTCTCCCTTCGGCGCGTGGCGCTCGGAAGCCCGAGACACCAATGGAGCCGAAGCGGTGCCCATTCGCCCAGCTCATGCGAGCGCTACGACGTCTTTGCGGCGTCTTTGCGACTCGGTATCACTGACTCATACAGAAGACCGGCGACACCAGCAACTATGGCAACATCGGCAATATTGAACACGGCCGGCCAATACAGCCCGAAAGCATGCGGCATGAAGTAGTCGTTGACGCCGCCGAACACCACGCGGTCGATCGCATTGCCGAGTGCGCCGCCGATCAGCAGGCCGAGGCTCACGCCCATCAGGCGGCCTGTCCCGGCGCGGGCGAGCCAGACCCACATGGCAAGGCTCGCCGCGACGGCGAATGCGGCCAAACCCAGTTGCCAAGTATAGCTCGTGCCATCGAGCCAGCTGAAGCTGACGCCCGTATTCTTCTTGTAGACGATATCGAGAAACGGACCGGCCGCGAACCGCTCACCGATCCGGGCCTGCGCGTCGGCCGTCGTCAGCAGGTCGGCCCAGGACTGGCTCGCCAGTTCAGGGTGAACGCTGCGATAGCCCCACAGCATCCACCACTTGTGGGCCTGATCGACGAGCCCCGTCAGCGCGGCCGCAACCAGTGCGGCGCGAGAGTAGGGGCCCCAGAGCCAGCGTGGCTCACCCACCGATGGACGGGTCATGAGATCGTTTGCCCTTCCAATGAGGACAGATGCTGCGCTTCTCTGCCAGTCCCGCAATCGAGGATGACGGGCCCCAACGTCCCATGGCATACTTCAATTATGACCCGAGCCGAAGCCATTGGATTGATCGAAGCCACCTTGCCGCGCCTCGACGACATGCAAGCCGAGGCGGTGGCGGCGTATGCGCGCTCGCTGCTGGAGCCCGCACTGACGCGCCCGTTGACTGAACGAGAGCGCAGGGTCCTGTTACAATCGGCGGCCGATTTCGAAGCGGGTCGAACTCTCGACCATGACGAACTCTTAGCGGCCCTTGACCAGCGCTTGTCCAATCTCGGCGTCCCGACGTCGCGATAAGGACTGTGCGCTATTCGCACTCGTTTTTCGAAGAGTTCGCCACTCTCCTGGAGCAAGGCGTGGCCTCCTTCGGACCGGCAGTGGTCGCCGAGAAGCGTGATCGGGTTCTGCGCATGATAACAGAGCATCTGGCTTATTTCCCCGTCCGCCCAATCGATCCTGACGTCGGCAAGTGCACCTATCCCGTCACCACTACGCCATTCGTCCTGATCTACGACTACGACGACGCGGAGCTGCGCATTTATCTCATCGTGCATGGCCGAGCCGACCGCACCGCCCTCGATTTGTCAAAGGTGCGCTGGTAGCCCGGCCATGTCCTAAGATCATACCCCCCTATCGATCTCGCGCATGGCCGCCGCATCGCGGGCCGACAGCTCGGGGTAATCCGGGTCGGCCCCGACATCGGTGGTGATGCGCCAGGAGCGGGCGCACTTGCGGCCCTCGGCGAGTTTGGGCACGACGCCCACGCCGGCCACG
>JBGSQO010000198.1:0-1737 GCA_041738055.1 Filomicrobium sp. | reverse complement strand
GTCGCTCAACCGCTTCAAGCCGTGGATGGTGACGTTGATCCTGGCGGTCGGGGCCTGCGAGCGCGCGGCGCTGGACCGGGGCGCCAAGGTGCTCGATCAGGTCATCATCGACAGGGCCAAGGCGCGCAAGATCCCCGTCGCGAGCCTCGAAACGATGGTCGAGCAGCTGGCCGCCGCGGCAGCCGTCCCGCTCGACGATCAGGTCGAGATGTTCAAGGCGACGGTCGCGTTCGCGCACCGATCGGATGATCTCTCCGAGACGGTCCTGCAGCTCTATCTCGACCGACGCATCGGCGCCGCGCTGCCGTTCCAGGCGCATCTGACGCGACAAGCCGGTGCGCGGGCCGACGCCACCCAGTCGTTCCGCCGCGAGATGATCGAAAAGCGCAACCGCATCATGGCGGAGCGGGCTTTGCCGCTGCTGGCGAAAGGCGGGGTGTTCGTCGCGGTCGGTGCGTTGCATCTGCCCGATGCCGACGGCTTGGTCACGCTGTTCCGGCAGGCGGGATACACGGTCAGCGCGGTCGAGTAGCCGGGCTGACCGTCAGCGGGAGGCCCAGTCGGCAATGACGACCGCCAGGGCCGAGACGGCGGCGGTAGCAACCGTTCCCCAGGCCATGTCGACGAAGGCCATGCCGGCCGGGAAGCCGCGGATGACGGCAAGGCTCGTCAGATCGTAGGTCGCATAGGCGATCAGGCCGAACAGGGCGCCCATCATCAGGGCGCGAGGCCAGCCGCCGGTCTCCAACGCCGGGGCCACAACGAAGATCAGGACACCGATGGTGTAGAGCACGTAAAAGGCGACAGCGGCGGGCAGGTTGATGCTGTCGGCCATCAGCGGCCCCATGGCCGAGCGGTAGAAGCCGTTGGCGACAAAGCCCAGCCAGATGAGGTCGAGCACGAGAAACGTGCCGGCTATCGCTAGATACGCAATGACGAGCTTCACAACTTGAGGCCTCCCGAGCCGACGTGCGTGGTGTCCTGGTGTCAGAACGGGAGCTAGCGCGGTTTGGGCCAGTCGGGAGTGCAATATTGCGAAAGTGCGGGGGCTGCGCGCCCCCGGACCCCGCGCAGGCGTAGCCTGTTTTCTTCCAAGTGATGGTTCCAAGGGCCATGCCCTTGGTGGGGTCGAGGGGCAAAGCCCCCGCACTTCACGCCGATCACATATGAATCGCGCGCTTGTCGACGGCCATGGCGGCTTCCTTGACTGCCTCGGCCAGCGTCGGGTGGGCGTGGCAGGTGCGGGCCAGGTCCTCCGACGAGCCGCCGAACTCCATGATGACGGCCGCCTCGCCGATCAACTCACCCGCGCTGGGGCCGATGATGTGCACGCCCAGGATGCGGTCGGTCGTGGCGTCCGCCAGCACCTTCACGAAGCCGTCGGTCGTGCGGTTCACCTTGGCGCGGCCGTTGGCCATGAACGGGAACTTGCCGACGTTGTAGGCGATGCCGGCGGCCTTCAGCTCCTCTTCCGTCTTGCCGACGCTGGCGACCTCGGGGGCGGTGTAGACGACGCCGGGGATGACGTCATAGTTGACGTGGCCGTGCTGGCCGGCCAGCTGCTCGGCGAGCGCCACGCCCTCGTCCTCGGCCTTGTGGGCGAGCATCGGACCGGCGATCACGTCGCCGATGGCATAGATGCCGGGAACGTTGGTGCGGAAAGCGGCATCGACCGCCACCCGCCCGCGCGGATCGCGCTCCACCCCAACGGCATCCAGCCCGAGCGAGGCCGTGAAC
>JBGSQO010000163.1:0-2908 GCA_041738055.1 Filomicrobium sp. | reverse complement strand
CAGCACGGCCGCATCGACGGCGCGCTGATCGCGACCCATCTCCGTGACGATCCGGTTGTGCTCGACGGCCACCGCCACGACCAGCATCACGGTCGAGAACAGGATAGCGAGTGCGGGCGCCACGGCCCCCTCCTCGCGGCGGGCGAAGTCCCGGCCCGTCGTGTCCAGCCCGTCCGGCCGGGCCCGCATCCGGTCGCCAGCCCGCTCATGCATCTGCGAAGTCGTCCCAGGGATCTGCATGCCGCACACCTTCATTTAAAATTCGGTTAGGCGACCCTACGCAATTCGTTTTGATTGCACGTGAATCCCGGTCCGACAATTTTATTCAAATTGCCTCGCCGCCGACCTTTCGCGGGTCTTGCCATCGCTCCGCCTGCGCGTGCATCTTCTGGAAAAGCCGCCGCTGACGGCATGACGGCATCTGGAGGACGCCCGCCTTGACCACTCGAGCCGCCGAGAGCGGAACGCTGTTCGAAGCCCTGCTCGACGCGCGCCGGCGCTTCGGGGGAAAGCGCATCGCCATCGAGGATGCCGAGCGCACCAAGCTCTCCTACGACCGTCTCGTCATCGGCAGCCTCGTGCTCGGCTCGCGTCTCACCGCCGGCACGCGACCGATGGAGACCGTCGGCGTGCTGCTGCCCAACGTGGCCGGCCTTGCCGTCACGCTGTTTGCCCTCAACGCCTTCGGCCGCGTCGCAGCCCTGCTCAATTTCACAGCGGGCGCCCGCAACATCACCTCGGCGGTCAAGACGGGCATCATCGAAACCGTCGTCACCTCGCGGCGGTTCGTCGACGCCGCCAAGCTGGAGCCGATCCTCCACGCCATCGAGCGGACCGAGATCGCTCCCGGCCGAACGCCGCGCATCGTCTACCTGGAGGACGTCCGCGGCCAGATCGGCCTGCTCGACAAGGCCCTGGGCGCTGCCCGCCTCATCTATGCGCGCTCGTTCCACCGCGGGTGCGGCATGACCGCGAACAAGCCGGCGACCGTGCTGTTCACGTCGGGCACGGAAGGCACGCCCAAGGGCGTCGTGCTGACCAACGCCAATCTCCTCGCCAACTGCCGGCAGATCTTCACGCATGCGACGGGCGAGCTGTCGGAGGCCGACATCGTCCTCAATCCGCTGCCGATGTTTCATTCCTTCGGGCTGACGGCGGGCACGCTGATGCCGCTGTTCAACGGCCTGAAGGTCGTCCTGTACCCGAGCCCGCTGCAGTACCGGCAGGTGACCAAGCTCGTCCACGACACCGGCGCCAGCGTGCTGTTTGCCACCGACACCTTCCTGACCGGCTATGCGCGGGCGGCCGAGCCCGGTCACTTGAAGACGCTGCGATTCGTGGTGGCCGGTGCCGAACGGGTGAAAGACTCCACCCGCAAGCTGTGGACCAAGATCGGCACCGACATTCTGGAAGGCTATGGCGCCACCGAGTGCGCCCCCGTCATCGCCTGTAACCTGCCCAAGCACAATCGGCACGGCACGGTCGGCCGCCTGCTGCCGGACATGGAGGTCTGCCTGGAGCCGGTCGAGGGCATCACCGAGGGCGGCCGGCTCACTATCCGCGGCCCCAACGTCATGGCCGGCTATATCAACGCCGACCTGCCGGGCATCGTCGTGCCGCCGGCCGGCGGCTTCCACGACACCGGCGATATCGTCAGCATCGATGCGGACGGCTACGTCACCATCAAGGGCCGCGCCAAGCGCTTCGCCAAGATCGGCGGCGAGATGGTCTCGCTGGCCGCCGTCGAGACGCTGGTCGCCAACCTGTGGCCGGAGGGCCAGCACGTCGTCGTCAGCCTGCCCGATCCACGAAAGGGCGAGCAGCTCGTCCTCGTCACCGACACGTTCGACGCCGACAAGGACGACCTGCTGATCCACGCCCGCGCCCAGGGCTTTCCGGAACTGTGGGTGCCGCGCACCATCATGGCGGTACCGTCCATTCCCGTGCTCGGTTCCGGCAAAGTGGATTTGGCCGCAACGATCGCGATGGTTCGCCAGTCGCGTCCACTTCTGTAGGAGGAGCGGTCTGCGTGGTTAACCGGACACGCCCGCCCGGCGAACGTCGCGAACACGCTAGCGCCTCGCTTGACCGCCATCAAATCCTCAAACATTGAAGCGATAGAGCAGACGTGGTCGGGGCCGGGGGGCTCCTGCTCGACTTTGTGCATGCGTTTCGAGGGACTCCGACGATGAGCCAGACCGTAATCGAGCCGGCAGCCGTGGCTGCAGCGGAGCGGCCGAAGTCCATCATGACCACGGGTTGGGTGGTCAAGCGTGCGCTGATCGGCGTGGGCCTGCTCGCCGTTTTCATAACGAGTTCGGCCCTGCTGCTGCATGCCGCCATCGATCCTTCGCTCGACGGCGAGGGCTTCGGCGAAACGGTGCTGGAGACGATCGCCCGCATCGCCGGCAAACTCTGAGCCGAACTCCGTCGGCGTCGGCGCCC
Source organism: Filomicrobium sp. (assembly GCA_041738055.1). GTDB lineage: Bacteria > Pseudomonadota > Alphaproteobacteria > Rhizobiales > Hyphomicrobiaceae > Filomicrobium. The sequence continues at coordinate 463 of JBGSQO010000163.1, read as the reverse complement.
GCTCCGCGTCGCTATCCTCAATCGCGGCTGGCTGCCCCACTTCACGGCACCACAAACCTCGTCTAGAGCATCCCCAGCCACTACCCGGCTGCCGGAGGGTCACGCCCATGCGCCTTGTCATGCTCGCCCGCAATCCGCGGCTCTACTCGCACCAAAGGCTGGTCGAGGCGGCGCGCGCGCGGGGTCACGAGATCGACGTGATCAATACCCTCCACGTGCATATGAACATCACCTCGAACAACCCGAAACTGCGCTACGACGGCCGCGATCTGCCGCTGTACGACGCCGTCATCCCGAGGATCGGCGCTTCCGTCACGCATTATGGGCTCGCCGTCCTGCGCCAGTTCGAGATGCAGGGCGTCTATCCGTTGAACGAGAGCGTCGCCATCGGCCGCTCGCGCGACAAGTTGCGCGCCCTGCAACTGCTCGCCCGCGGCGGCATCGGCTTGCCGACGACGGCGTT